>JBFLWB010000046.1 GCA_040758155.1 Thermodesulfobacteriota bacterium | reverse complement strand
AGGAGGTTGTTGAAATCGTGCGCCACCCCTCCCGCGAGCCGTCCCACCGCCTCCATCTTGGCCGCTTGCCGGAGATGGGCCTCGACCGCGGCCTTCCCCTCCTCGGTCCGCTTCTTCTCGATGATCTGCCAGGTCACGTCCGCGATGAAGGATACGACCTCCACATCCTTCCCGGTGTAGGGCATCGGCTTGTTGCCCACCCCGAGCACGGCCACCGCCTTCCCCTCCCGGATCACCGGGACCGTCAGTTCGCGCACCACCTCCGCGTGTCCTTCCGGCAGTCCCCGCCGGGTCTCCAGCGACGCGTAATCGTTGTGCACCACGGGGCGCTTCTCCCGCACGCAATCCGCCCAGACACCGGCCCGGTCGATGTCGTAGTGCACCCCTTTCCCCGGCGCCCGGCAGAACTCCTTGAGGGTCCGGGTGGACCATTGCTGCAGATGCAGCGTTTTCCCGTCGTCCCCCACGAAGTGGTAGAAACC
Source organism: Thermodesulfobacteriota bacterium (assembly GCA_040758155.1). Classification (NCBI taxonomy): domain Bacteria; kingdom Pseudomonadati; phylum Thermodesulfobacteriota; species Thermodesulfobacteriota bacterium. The sequence continues at coordinate 8,224 of JBFLWB010000046.1, read as the reverse complement.
GATGGGGCTGTCCACCAGGGCGCCGACCTCGTCCAGGGCCAGGGTCAGCAGGTCGTCCAGCGTACCGCGCGCGGCACTTTCCATGAGCGCGAGCCGTGTTTCGGTGAGTCGCCCGAGGAGGCGCTCCTGCGTCTGGTCCCGGAAGACCAGCACCACGCCCGTGAGCTCGTTCCGGTCGTTGCGGATCGGCGCGCCGGAATCCGCGATGGGCCGCTCCGTCCCGTCGCGGGCGATGAGCACGGTATGGTTGGCCAACCCGACCACCGTTCCCTCGCGGAGAACCCGGTGCACCGGATTTTCGACGGACTCCCCCGAATGCTCGTTCACAATGCGGAAAACCTCGTCGAGCGGCCTGCCGAGCGCTTCCTCCCGCGACCAGCCGGTCAGCGCCTCCGCGACGGGATTCATCAGCTCCACCCCGGCCCGCGCATCGGTGACGATGACCCCGTCCCCGACGCTCATGAGCGTGATGCGATGGCGCTCCTCGGACATGCGGTGCGCCTCTTCCGCGAGGAACAGCGAACGGTAATGCTCCTTGGCATTGCGCTGCCAGACCACTCCGACCGCCGCGGCCAGCGCGGACACCAGCCCGAGGAACAGGAAGGCCGCCAGGCCGGAGAAGCGGCGGGCTTTTTCGAACGCCTCCGACTCGTCCACCTTGGCCACCATGAGCCAGGGCGGATCCGGTACGGCCTTCAGCACCGCGAGCACGCGGATTCCCCGGTAATCCACCCCGTCGACCATGCCTTCCCGGCCGGCCGCGGCCATCACGGCAGGCACGTTTTTCTCGGCCATCGGGATGCGAAGCGAAAGCGCCGTGCCCGACCGGTGGCGCAGCTCGTTGAGAAAAAGCACGTCTTCGCCGTCGCGCCGGACCAGCAGCGTTTCGGCGGACTTCCGGGGGACCGGCCAGGACTGTATCAGGGGATAGAGGAACCGTTCAGGTTCGATGCTGAGGACGATCGCGCCGAGCAGTTTCGGGTTTCCGCCGCCCGAAGCGAACAAGGGGGCGACGATGTCGAGATGCGGCCTTCCGTCCGATCCGGCATGGAGGTCGGCAATGGCGGCCTTCCGGTCGCGCCGGGCCGCCTCCAGGGTTTTTACGACTTCGGCGTGAACCCGGCTCCGTTTTTCTTCCAGGCTCAGAAGCATGCGTCCTTCCGGGTCGATCAACAGTGCGTCGCGATAGCCGTATTGTTCCTTCATGACGCGGAACCGCCTCAGGATATGTACCGGGTCGCGTCCGCGGGGATCCGCCATCCAGCGCGCCACCCCCTCCTTGAAGAAACCGCTGTTCATGAGGACCGTGGCGTTCGCGAGATGTCCGTCTCTCCACCCCGCGATCTGCGCCGCCTTCAATTCCGCAATGGCCTGGAGTTCCTTGACGGCTTCCTGCTTGAGATGCTCCACCTGGGTGCGGTGAAACCAGGCGCTTCCCGCGATCAAAGCGATCATCCCCGACGCGAGGAGCGCCTGCAGCCAGCGGGGAAAGGAGTTACGCATCTTGCTCCTCCTCTACGGTCAATCCCGGTCCAGCACCTCCCTCACCTTTCTCGCCAGGACGCCCGGTCCGAACGGTTTCGAAAGAAACGGGATGCCCGCATTCAGGGCAAACGATTCGCGGATATCCTCCGCAGCGTATCCGCTCACGAACACGGCCTTCAGGTCTCCCCGGATCTCACGCATCTCCCGGAACGCGTCCATGCCCCCTTTCCGCGGCATCACCAGGTCGAGGAGCGCGATGTCGATCCGGGAGCTGCTCCCGCGGAACAGATCCACCGCGGCTTCCCCGTCGCCGGCGGACAGGACGGTGTACCCCAGCCCGGTCAGCGTCCGCTCCGCGATTTTCCGTGCAGCCTCGTCGTCCTCGGCCAGGAGGATCGTCTCCGTGCCGCCGCGGATCGCTTCCGACGGACCGGCAGGAACGAGCGCATCCATTCCCTCGGCCGCGGGGAAATAGATCCGGAACGTCGTCCCCTTTCCCGGCTCCGTGCTCAGCCGGACCGCTCCGCCGTGCCGCCGGACGATCCCGTACACCATGGAAAGGCCGAGCCCCATCCCCTCGCCGGGCCCCTTCGTCGTGAAGAACGGGTCGAACGCCCGCTCCTCCACCGCCTTCTCCATGCCGGTGCCCGTGTCGGAGACCGTGAGAACCGCGTACCGGCCAGGTTCGGCCTCCGGGAGCTCCCGACCGGCTTCCGCGTCCAGTTCGACCGCCTCCGTGCCGATCGTCAGGCTGCCGCCCCCCGGCATCGCGTCCCGCGCGTTCAGGCACAGGTTCATGACCACCTGCTCGATCTCTCCCACGTCCGCGTGGAGCGCCGGCAGGCCGCAGGCGAGGGCTGTCCGGACCTCGATCCGATCCCCGATGAGCTTGGAGACGAACTTCACCAGATCGGACACGAGCCGGTTCAGGTCCAGGCGGACGGGCTCTACGACCTGCCGCCTGGCGTAGGTCAGGAGCTGCCGGGTCAGCATGGCGGCGCGCTCCGAGCAGAGCATGACCTCGTCCAGGTCCGACAGCGCCTGCTCGTTTCCGGAAAGGCCTTCCCGCAGCAGTGCGGCGAATCCGATGATCCCCGTCAGGGCATTGTTGAAATCGTGCGCGATCGCACCCGCCAGCGTCCCGACGGTCTCCATACGCTGCGATGCCTGGAGCCGCTTCTCGAGCGCCTCCCTCCGCTTGGTTTCGGTGATATCGCGCCATATGCAGTGGCACAAGGGCCTCTTCCCGGCCGGGATGTACCGGGCCTTGACGAGGATATTCCGCCGTTCGCCGGACCTTGCGAGATGGATCGTCTCGAATTCGTCGTACCCCTTCTCGATCACCTTCCGAATCCGGGCCTCGACTTCATCGGGACCTTCGAAAAGATCGATATCCGCGATCTTCAGGCGGGCGAACTCCTCCGGCGTGTAACCGAGCTGCTCGCACGCTCTTTTGTTGAACCAGATCGGGGCCGCGGTGTCCGGCTCGACGATGACGATCCCGTCTTCCCCGTGATCGAAGACCGTGCGATAAAGCTCCTCGCTTTCCTTCAGCGCGTCCTCCATTCGCCGGCGACGTGTGATATCCCGGATGATGATGCTCGCCCGCCGTTCCCCGCTCTTGTTCCGGAAAAGGACCGAGGTGATTTCCGCCGGAAAGGTCGATCCGTTCCCGCGTTTGAAGTTCAGTTCCCCGGCGAACCTCCCGTCCCGCTCCCGTTCCCTCAAGGCGGGCAGGCGTCGCGGATCGTCCGGATCGACAAGGGAGTCTCTCCCCAGCCGCATCAGCTCCTCTTCCGGGTAGCCGAACATCGCGCAGGCGGCGGCGTTCGCCTCGAGCACCCGGCCGGTTTCGTCCGAGATGATCAGCGCGTCGAGGCTGTTCTCGAAGAATGTGCGGAACTTGTTCTCGCCGTCGAGCAGCAGGAGGATCATCCGGTTGAGGTCGGAGCATTCCTTTTGAAGCGACCGGAGCATCTCTTCCAATGCCCTGTAAGTCGGTCTCTCGATCATGCCGTCCATGAGAAAGACCTCCCGTTCGCTATATGCGTCCGGCGCCCTCCAAAGGAAGCGGACTCGTCATCTCGTCAAAGCAATGACCATCCCGCAGTATTACTGGATACCATTACCGTAATTGCGCGTCAATTCTTCAACAGCGATGCAAAAAAATCCTTTCCCGATTCGCACAGGGTCATGGAGGTCACTCCCTGTCGATCCGGAAGATCAGGAAGGCTCCCCTTGAAGGGATGAGCGACCGGCAGACCTTTTCCAGCAGCTCCCCGAGGAACACGGAGAGCGCGTTGTCGAACGGCGGCGCGAATATCGCTCCCTTGACGACGGCCCTGTATCCGAAGCGTACCGCCGCCCGCTTCAGCTCCTTGAAGGAATAGAATCTTGCGTGCCGGAATACCGATTCCGGATCCTTCCGCGCCGCCCTGCTCCGCTTCAGCGCCCAAAGGGATCCCGAGCCGAGCGTGCCGACGACGACCCTCCCCCCTTTCCTGCAGACCCTCACCATCTCGGAGATCGCCTTTTCGTAATCCCCGATGAATTCCAGCGCCGTGATGGAAATGACGAGGTCGAAACTCTCGTCCGGGAAATCGAGGGATACGGCATCGCCCAGGCGGACGTTCGCCACGCCCTTCGACCGCGCAACGTCGAGCATTTTTTCGGACACGTCGATCCCGACGAGGTCGACGCCGTGCTTCATCAGCTCGAGGGCGAAGATGCCGGTCCCGACCCCGATGTCGAGGACCTTGTCTCCGGCTCTCGGCGCCGCGAGCTCCAGGACGAGCTCCTTTTCGTGGCGCAGGACGTAGCTTCCAAGCCGGGTCCTGAACCAAGGGTCGTAACGGTCGGCGAAATCGTCGAATGTCTGCATTCGCGCCCCCTCTTTCCGGCGGGTCCGGGCGTACCGCCACGGGGAATTATACCCCCCGGCGCCGTTTTTCGTTGCGACCGCCGGGCGGAAAGCATAGAATTGGCAACTTGAAATTGACTTCCGGAGGGGTATGCAATGGCAATGGACCTGATGCAGATGATCAACCATCTCGAAGGAATGGCGACGGAGATACGGGATATCCTGAAATATTTCATGCTGAACCACTCCGAGATCGAATCGCTGAAGCCGTACGACGAAATCTGGTGCATGGGCCCGGAGGGAAACCGCTACTACGCCGACATGGACAGCAGGGGCGTGCTCCTGCAGAAGTTCCTGAGGGAACAGTACGGCCTGTTCTTCAACGCGCTGATGGAAGTCCTGTACGACCAGCCCGAGGAAGTGCAGAACAAGATCCGGATGTCGCACACGTTGATCACGCGGACGATCGAGCACAAGCTCACTTTCTGCGAAACCTCCGCGCAGGCGCTGAACCTTGCAACGGAAGCGCTCGACGGCCAGATCAAGATCCTGAAGCACGTCAAGGAAACCCAGGCGGGCTGAAACCGGCCCGGGCTTGCCGGGGTCCTCGGCGCACGAGGCCCCCTTCCTTCCTCCAACAACCGTCAGTTCTGGTCGAGCTGCCCCCGGATCACTCCGCCTGGGAACGCGGCGCTGTGGACGTTGATGTACATGGTCCCCGCGAGAAATGCCGGCACGTCCGTCACGAGGTTCATGAGCGCGCCGTCCGGAACGGCGAACACCGGGCTCACGAGCGGGTCCGGCAGCATCGGGACGGCAATGCCTCCGGCGATTCCGCGGGCCCCGGGATGGATGTGCGCCCGGTTCCCGTCCGCGACGTTATGCACCGCGAATCCGGCGACCCGGCCCGTCGCTTCGTTCACCCCGACGACCCCGCCGCCTTTCCCGGTCGAATCCGAGCCCGTCGTCTCCTGCGCGTTGTCCAGCGAGGCGAACCGCATCACCGTGGGCTCCATGTCGAGCTGCCCCCGGATCACCCCGCCCGGGAACGCGGCGTTATGGATATTGATGTAAGTGTTTCCCGCGAGGAAACCGGGAACGTCCGTAACGAGGTTCATGACCGCGCCGTCCGGCACGACAAACACCGGGCTCACGACGTTGTCCGGCAACATCGGGACGGCAATGCCGCCGGCGATCCCCCGCGCTCCGGGATGGATGTGCGCCCGGTTCCCGTCCGCGACGTTATGCACGGCGAACCCCATGACCTGGCCCGTCACCTCGTCGATTCCGATGATCCCGCCGCCGATGCCCGCGGAGTTCGAACCCGTCGTCTCCTGCGTGTTGTCCAGCGAGGCGAAGCGGATCGTCGTGGGCTCCATGTCGAGCTGCCCCCGGATCACGCCGCCGGGGAACGCGGCGTTGTGCACGTTGAAGTACAGGTTCCCCGCGAGGAACGCAGGCACGTCCGTCACGGGGTTCGGAAGAAACGTGTTGTCCGGCACGGTATAAACGGTGGTTGTTGCCGTGTTGTCCGGCGTCAGCTCGATGACGATGCCGCCGGCGATCCCGCGGGCGCCCACGTGGATGTGCGCGCTTTGCGCGTCCGCGATGTTATGCACCAGGAATCCGGAAACCTGGCCCGTTACGGTGTTCACGGCGATGAAACCGCCCCCGATTCCGGTCGAGTCCGACCCTGTCGTCTCCTGCGCGTTGTCCAGCGAGGCGAACCGCATGGCGACGTCCGGTGAAACGAAGACGTCCAGCGCCCCGGCGGGAGGCGCAGGTGCGCCGACCACGCCTCCGCCTCCTCCGCCGCCGCAGGCACCCACGAGGACGCCGGCGAAGAGTAGACAGAGCAATCCGTATGTGCGCTTCCAGGATCTCATGGCGAATATCCCCCCTTATCCCATTTGAGCAAAGCTTACTGTTAAGATGCAGAAGGAATGGGAAAGGGCCGGATTCGCAGATTTTTATCGGCTTGCGGCGGCGCGAAGGCGTTGGAACAGTTGCCGATGCTCTTCCTTCAGCCGGAGGATCCCGACGGCCTTCGCTATCTCCACCGCAGCCGCCTCTTCGGCCTCAAGCCGCTTCCGGATTTCCTCCACCAGTTGCCGCCGCTCGGGATGGAGCCGGAACTGATCTTCGAGGGGGACCAGCCGGTCCAGCTTACCGGCCGCCGCGAGCGCTCCCAGGTCCTCGTGGAACGAGCGAAGAGCGGCCTTGTGCGCTTCCGCCTGCCCCCGGTAGTAATGCGCGACCGCTGTTCCGGCGGCGACTTCCAGCCCTCGATCCACCTCGAGGCGAAACGTCGGATCGCTTTCGTATCGCGGGAACAGTTCGGGAGCGTAGTCCTTCACCGCGCCGGCGTTCAGGATGGCACGCTCCGTGGCTGCGGGATACAACGGATCGTTCGACTTGCCCAAAACGTAATCCGCCTGCCGCATGGCCCAGTCGTCCCACGTGTTGAGCTCGGCTTTCAGACTCCGGTCGTTCCGAAGCGGATTGCTCATCGGCGGGTCGGGGTTCTTCGGGAAGGGTCCGGGCGGGAGGCCGCCGGGAAACAGGTAGAGCTTGATGAGATCCTCGGAGGGCTGCTGCGGAGCCGGCGCTTCAGTAGACACTGCCGCCGAGAGCTGTCCCGGAGCCGCGGGCGCGCGAGGCGCCTGCGCTTCCGGACGCGCGATCTCCGGCTTCGGGTCCGCCCCTTTCCGGTCCGCGGGCCCCTGCCCGATCGGCCGGTCGAATCCTGCCCGGGCCTTGTCGGAGGCATCTTCCGGCGTTGCCGCCGATGCGGCAACCTGCGAAACCGCGGCCTGCCGCTGCAGCGCCGCCGGCGCATCCCCAGGGAGCGGACCGGCCGCCAGGATTTCCTGCTGCGCTTCGGGCGGAAGCCTGCTGACCATCTCCACGACGTCCGCCATCTGCTGCGGCGTCATGGCGGCCGGATCCGGCAGGGGAAGCGGCCCCGGCTGGACCGGTGCGGCAGGCGCCGCCTGCGCCGCCCCGGCCGGCGCATTCCCGCCGGCGCCGTCGCCCGTTTTCAGCTTCAGTCCCGAAGCGGTCAGCCCCGACCCCTGGTCCTCGCCTCCCGTGTAGATCCCCGGCAGGCCGGGAATCCCGTAGGGCGTCTTGCCGTCATTGAGATGGATGCCCGGCAACCCCTTGATCCCGGCGTGCCCTTCCGCGCTGTCCCCAAGCTTCAATTTCAGCCCGGGGCTGCCGCCCGAAACCTCCTTCAATTGCAGGTTGGGCACGCCGCTCAACTTCAACGTCGACGACAGGCGGTTGTATATGGCGGCCAGCCGACGCGCCTCCTCCTCCCGGTGCTGCCGCTCCGCCTCCGCCTGGCGCCGTTGCAGCTCCTCCATCATCAGCCGCTTCTGCTGCTCCGCCTGCGGGTTCGAGCCCGATCCGAACAGCCATTGGCCGAACGCATAGCCGAGCTGGTAGCTTGCGCCGTAGAGGCCGTTGTACACGGCTCCGCCGCCACCGCCGCCGGAGCCGGAGGAGCTCCCGCCGCCGCCCGCAGCCGCCGGGCAGTTCCCTTTGACGGTGACCCATTTCCCGCCGATGAAGCACTGCGAGACACCTGCGAATCCGCCCTCGCCCGAGAACGACCGGGCCGGAATGGAAGCCAGCGCGATCCCGAGAACGACCGCAATCCGCGACAACCCGCTCATGCCCTCCCCTCCCGGCAAACCCTTTACCTGGCCTTCGACTGCCAGATCACGACCTGGTCGCGGGCCGACTGCGCGTCGGGCGCGTCGGGTTTCAGCTCCAGGTACCGCTTCATGTGGATCACGGCCTGCCCGTAGATCCCGAGCTCCCCGTACACAAGGGCGACGTTGAACCTTCCCTCCGGCCAGAGCGGCGCGGCCT
>JBFLWB010000045.1 GCA_040758155.1 Thermodesulfobacteriota bacterium | reverse complement strand
CGATTCGCCCGGGAAAAACCCATTGTTACAGCATATTAGCATAAAAGGTCAAGACATCGTGCCGCTAAAGAATGATATTCGTTCAGGGGGCAGATCACCGCCGACGAAACCAATACCATGCGGAGGGACGGCCGCTTTCCTCTCCGACCGTCTCCCGGACATTCTCGAATCCTTCCCGCAGGAGCGATTCGGCTTCGCCGGGCGCGATGCCCGGAGCGCCGTCCGCCATCCCTGCCGTCCGCCACGCATACAGCATGAACCAGCCGCCCGGCCGGACCAGGCGGAAAAGACCCCCGGCGTATGCGGCCCGGTCCTCCGCAGGAAGGGAATGAAGGCAGCCGATGTCCAGGGCGTAATCGTAGCCCCCCGGAAGCGAGCGCAGGTCGGTCACGTCCCCGACCCGGAATTCGACCTCCAGCCCCTCCTCGGCCGCCTTCCGGCGCGCCGCCCGGATCGCCGCGGGGGTGAAATCGATCCCCGTCACGCGCCATCCGTGCCGCGCAAGCGTCATCGCGTTGGTCCCCGTCCCGCAACCGAGATCGAGCGCCTTCCCGGGCGGGACCGCCCGCAAAAACTCCATCACCTCGGGCGGAGTGATCCCGGTATCCCACGGGGTGTTGCCGCTGCAGTACCGCCATGCGAACTTCCATCGCCCGGGAAGCAGCGCACGGAGCCGTCCCATCGGTGTCCCCCCAAGCTAAAGATCGACCAGGACCTTGAACCCGCCCCAGACCATCCGGTCGCAATCGAACGGCATCATCGCCGGATCCATGCCCGCCATGCGCTTGTCCTTCATCACCTTCGCGTTGACCCGGTCGCGGTGCGCGCGCGACGAGTACACGATCCAGGAGAACATCACGGTCTCCCCGCGCCGGAGCCGGATCTGCCGCTTGAAAGGCACGCCGAATTTTACGTCCACGTCGTCGCCCGCGCATTCCCGGAATTCGAGGGCGCCGTGCTCCTTCCAGATTTTACCCGCCTTCCGGGCAAGGCGACGGTAGGCCGGCAGGTTCTTCACAAGGACCGGAAGCACGAATCCGTCGACGTATTTGGCCATCGCAATATTCCTCCTGCAGTCTAAGATGCCGGGTGCCCGCTCAAGGAGGAAGCCCCTGCCGCGATTTTCCGGATTGACAAAGGATCCGGGAAGCGGTTATTGTGATGGAAAACGTTTTCCATGCGGAGCGGACCGGCCTCCATGACCAAGATCACCGACGTCGCCCTGAAAGCCAACGTCTCCATCGCAACGGTTTCCCGGGTGGTCAACAACAGCGCCCACAAGGTCCACCCCGCGACGCGCGACCGCGTGCTGCGGGCCGTCCGGGAGCTGGACTTTCACCCCAACGCCCTCGCGAAGGGGCTCCCGACGCGGAAAACACTGACCATCGGGATCATTATCCCTGATATATCGAACCCTTACTATTCGGAAATCGTCCGGGGGATCCAGGACGTCGCCGACAAGACGGGGTACTCCGTCACGCTCCAGAACACGGACGGGAAGAAGGAAGGGATCGTCCGGTCGATCTACCTCCTGAGGGAGAAGTCCGCCGACGGCGTCATCTTCAGCGGAGGGATCATCTCCGGCTTCGAAACGCTGTCCATCCTCAGGGAACTGAAGGAACGGGTCGTGGTTATCGGAAGACACGACGTCGACTTCCCCGCCGTCACGGTCGACAACATCGGCGGCGCGACCCAGGCGGCGCAGCACCTGATCGACCTCGGGCATTCGGCGATCGGCTTCATCGGCGGACAGGACGGGTCGACGACCTCCCTGGACCGCCAGACGGGATACCGGAACGCTTTGGCTCAGAACGGGCTGAAAATACAAGAGAATCTTATCCGTCTGGGAAGCTGGGACCCGCGGAGCGGCTATATCATGTCCAAATCGCTACTCAGGGGGAAGGAGCGGCCGACCGCGATCGTCGCGGCGAACGACCAGATGGCGTTCGGAGCCGTAAAGGCGGCGAAAGAGCTGGGGCTTTCCGTGCCCGGCGACCTCGCGGTGACGGGATTCGACGACATCCCGCTGAGCTCCTATTTCGATCCCCCGCTCACGACGGTCGCCATCCCGATCCAGGAGATCGGCGCCGCCGCGATGCGGATGCTGGTCGGGCGGATCTCCGGCGGAAAGTTTGAAAAATTCAAGGTTTTCAATACGAAACTCATCGTCAGGGGGTCCACGGTCCGGGAGTAGCGACCCGGCGGGCCCGGAACATTACAGAAGGGGAACCAGGAAAAGGTTTTCCACGAACCCCCGTGCGGAAGTCCGCGCGGGGCAAAAGAAAAGGAGAGAACGGATGGCTGAATTGAAGAAGTACGATCTGCTGGAGCTGCCCTGGACCGACGTTCGGGATTACCTGAAGGCCGGCAACGACACGATCATGATTCCGGTCGGAAGCCTCGAGAAGCACGGCCACCATGTGCCGCTGGGCGTCGATTCCTATACCACGATGGGAAGCGTGGAGCGCGCGGCGAAGAAGTCGAAGGTGTTGTACGCCCCGCTGCTGCCGTTCGGCGTGTCCCCGCATCACATGGGCGAGGCCGGCTGGGGGACCGGCACCATCTCTTTCCCCACGGAAATCTACCGCCAGGTCCTTTACTCGATTGGGCGCAGCCTGATCTTCTCCGGCTTCAACAAGCTGGTGTTCGTCTCCCACCACGGCACGAACATGGGGGCGCAGGGCGACGCGCTGCGGGCGCTGCGCGCCGAGACGGGCTGCTTCTGCGCGTATTACAAGACACCGACGGAGCGGGATTGCGCCGTCGTCGCCGACCTGATGACCGGCCCGGCGGAGGAAACGCCCGGCTGGCACGCGGGAGAACTTGAAACCTCCACTACCATGGCGTACATGAAGGAGAAGGGGAATTACGAGGGCTCGATCTTCATGGAGCGCGCCAAGGCGGACCGCGCCCACGCCCCGAAATGGATGGGCCCGGCGTTCACCAAGAAGGACGGCACCAACACCGTCATCTTCCAGGGATCGGAGAACATCTTCGTCCCGATGCTCCATCACGAATATTCGGACACCGCCACCATCGGCAACCCGCTTCGCGCCAGTGTCGAGCAGGGGGAGGCGGTCTTCGAGCGGATCAGCGACCACCTGGCCGCGTTCCTCGAAGAGGTGAAGAAGTTCCCCTTCAGGGTCGCGGACGACAAGAGAGACTGGCCCGGCCGTTTCTGGAGAGGATAGGAAGCGATACAGATGGTCCGGAAGGGAAACGTCGCCATCCTTGCGACCCTCGACACGAAGGGCGAAGAGGTCGCCTTCATGAAGGGGCTGCTGGAAGCCGGCGGCTATTCCGCGACGACGATCGACATCGGGACCGTCGGACCTCCCGGAGTCCGGCCCGATCATCCGGGCGAGGAAGTGGCGCGGCTCGGAGGGACGGAGCTGTCCGAGCTCGTGCGGTCGGGCGAGAGGGACCGGATCATGGACGGAATGGGGAAAGGAGCCGCGAGGCTCCTTTCCCTTCTGCTGGCCGATGGGAAGATCGACGGCGTCATCGGCCTGGGGGGGAACCAGGGGACGGCGGTTTCCGCGACGGCGATGCGGGGGCTCCCCTTCGGATTCCCGAAATACCTCGTCTCAACGGTCGCCTCGGGGAACATCCGCCCCTACGTGGGGAACCGGGACATCGGGATGGTCTTCTCGGTGGCCGATTTCCTGGGCGGGCAGAACCCGGTGACGGGGCCGATCCTCGCCAACGCCGTCGCGGCGGTGACCGGGATGGTGGAGCGCGGCGCCCGGATCGTCGCGGAAACCGGGAGGAAGACCGTCGCGGTGACCGCCCTCGGAAACACGGAGCGGGGCGCGAGCCGGGCGGTGAAGGCGCTGCGCGACAGGGGGTACCGGGTCATTCCCTTCCACGCTTCCGGCGCCGGCGGGTCCGCCATGGAAGACCTGATCGGGGAAGGAGTCATCCAGGCGGTGCTCGACCTGACCCCCCACGAGCTCGCGGAAGAAGTCCTGGGCGCGGGGATCTACATGCCCGTCAAGCCCGGCCGGATGAAGGCGGCGGGCGCGAAAGGCATCCCCCAGGTGGTCTCTACGGGGGGGATGGAGTATCTTTGCTTCGGCCCGAAGGAAACCATCCCGGCGCGGCTGAGAAGAAGACGGATCTATATGCACAACCCGTACAACGCCAACCTGAAGATCTCCCGCGGCGAGATGGCCTCGGTGGGCGCGGAGATGGCTGCGAGGCTCAACGGCACGACCGGTCCCACGGCCCTGTTCATCCCCACGCGGGGCTGGTCCGTCTACGGCGCCCCCGGAGGGCCGCTGCACGACCGGGCCGGCAACCGCGCGTTCGTCGCCGCCCTGAAGGAACGGCTCGATCCCCGCATCCTTCTGAAGGAGATCGACGCCCACATCAACGACGCGGCGTTCGTGGACGCCTGCGTCGAACGGCTGGTCCAATCCATGGAAGAAAGCGGGAACTGACGACATGACGACACAGGCGGCAGAAGCCGCGATCCGATTGCGGAGCGAGCTTTCCGATTTTTCGAGGCGCTCGTTCCAGCGGGACCTCGTCTCCGGAACCGGGGGGAACATGAGCGTCCGGATCCCGGGGACCGACACCGTCCTCATCACCCCCTCCGGCGTTTCGCTGGCCGACGTGGAGCCCGACGACAACCTGCTGGTCCGGCTGGACGGCACGGTGCTGGAAAACCCCCGGAACCTGGTCCCATCGAAGGAAACCTCGTTCCATCTCGCCGTATACCAGCTTCGCCCGGACGTGGGGGCGATCGCGCACGTGCATCCTCCCTGCGCGACCGCGTACTCCGCGCTGCGGAAGCCGCTTCCGCTGCCCACGACTTCCGCCCGCGTCATCCTGAAGGAGGTGCCGGCGATCGAGGTCGCGCTGCCGGGGTCCGCCGAGCTGCGCGAAATCGTCAAGGCGGGGATCGTCCGCCACCCCGGGGTCAAGGCGCTCCTGATGGCGGAGCACGGGATCCTGGCGTTCGGCCCCGACATCGCCACGGCGTATTACATCGCCGACCTCGTGGAAAGCACCGCGAAGGTCGCCCATTTCGAAGCCGGTTTCAAGAAAAACGACTAAGGGGGAATCCCGGGTATGGCGGGCAAGGAAACCTCTTTCACGATTCCGAAGACCATGAAGGCCTGGGTCCTGGATGACCCCGATCGGCTCCGGCTGACGGAAAAGCCGGTCCCGGAGCCGGGGCCGGCCGAGGTGCTGGTTCGGATCGACGCCGTCTCCATCTGCGGCACCGACGTCGAGATCATCACGAAGGGGCTTCCCGCGTGGATCCGCGGAGGGCTCCCCTTCAACAAGAACTTCACGCCGGGACATGAATACATGGGCACCGTGGTGAAGCGGGGGCCCGGGGTGGACGACTACGCGGTCGGCGACCGCGTGGCGGTGGAGATCCACGCCGGCTGCGGCCGGTGCGAGCGATGCCGCATGGGGATGTACACCTCCTGCCTGAACTACGGACTGAACTACGAAGGGCACGACAAGGGGCACCGCGCGAACGGCTTCACCACGGACGGCGGATTCGCCGAGTACGCCGTCAACCACGTGAACACGCTGGTCCACGTGCCCGATGAGATGAGCGACGCGGAGGCTACGCTGATCGTCACCGCCGGCACGGCCATGTACGGCCTCGACGTCCTTGGCGGCCTGGTGGCGGGGGAAGGGCTCGTCGTCACCGGCCCGGGCCCGATCGGGCTCATGAGCGTGGCGGTGGGAAAGGCGCTCGGCGCGGATCCGGTGATCCTCACGGGGACCCGCGACGCCCGGCTGAACCTGGGGACCCGGCTGGGGGCGGACCACGTGATCAACGTCACGAAGGAAAACCCCGTGGAAGCGGTGAAGCGGATCACCGGCGGGAAAGGGGTGCACTACGTGATGGAGTGCTCCGGGGCGCCCAACAGCCTCAACGAGGCGATGGACATGGTCAACCGGGGAGGCCGGATCTGCCTCGCCGCTTTCCCGGGGCAGCCGGTCCCTGTGGACCTGGCCAAGCTGGTGCGGAACAACATCTACGTCTACGGCATCCGCGGGGAAGGGAACCGGGCGACCCACCGCGCCTCCGCCCTGATGGCGCAGAAGCGGTTCGACGCGAAGCTGATGCACACCCACACCTTCCCGCTGGACGAGGTCCCGAAGGCGTTCAAGTATTTCCGGGAGCGGATCGAGGACGCGATCAAGGTGGTCGTGAAGGGG
>JBFLWB010000044.1 GCA_040758155.1 Thermodesulfobacteriota bacterium | reverse complement strand
CCGTCACCCGGCTGATCGACATGGGGGTCAAGCCCTACCTCATCGCGTCCGCGGTCGAGGGGATCCTCGCCCAGCGGCTGGTGCGGACCATCTGCCCGCACTGCAAGGCCTCCGAGCCCATCGACAAGGAAGTCCTGTCGCTGCTGAACGTCCCGCCGCACGCCCTCGGGGAAGTCGTCTTCCGCGGAAAAGGGTGCGCGCGATGCAACCAGACGGGGTATCTGGGACGCACCGGCATCTTCGAGCTCTTCGTGATGGACGACGGGTTCCGGGAGATGATCTCGTCGAACTACCGGGAGTCGGATCTGTTCTCCGCGGCGCGCGCGGCGGGGCTGCGCACCCTCCTGGAGGACGGGATCGACAAGATCCGCCGCGGGATCACGACGGCGGACGAAGTGCTCCGGGTCGTGGGGCCGCAGAAACGGATGGAGCGGGAGTGCCCGGATTGCAATCGGCTGCTGGACGCCCGCTTCTTCTTCTGCCCGTATTGCGGCGGCTTCCGGAAGAACACCTGCCGCCAGTGCCGGCTTCCTCTCGAGCCGGGCTGGACGACCTGCCCGTTCTGCGGCACGTCGGGAAACGAACCGCCGCACGGAACGGCCGGACGGAGTTGACAGACGCGGCGAGGCGCTGTTAGGGTGGACTTCCGCTGCGATAACGAAGGGGCGGGCGGATAGCTCAGTTGGTAGAGCATCGCCCTTACAAGGCGAGGGTCGCAGGTTCGAGTCCTGTTCCGCCTACCAGATACGAAGATGGGGTCGCGGACGATTCCGCGACCCCATCTTTCATCGCTGAAAATCCGTCATGAGGGATTGATCGCCCCGTCGGCCGCGTTGCGCGCCGCGGATTCCTCCCTCGACGGATAAAGGGACCGCGTCAGCTTGACGAGGAGATCCCGATACGAACCGATCAGGTCCACAACGTTCGCGAACCGGTCCTCGCACCGGCAACCGCACCGGGTGCTCCCGGCTTTTTCGCCGTCGACCTTGCCTCGGATGGCGACGTTCGCAGCCGCCTTGAGGATGAGGTCGATCTCCTTGAGCCGCTCCTCGATCCGGTTCGCCTGACGCCAAGACAAATCCCGCTCTTCGACCCCCTTTTCGATCATTCTCCCCTCCCGGAAAGAAGACACGCTTACACGATTACGATGCCGGCCCCCCCAATGAGGAGAATGGTTCCCTGGATGAGAACCGTTATCGTATCATCGTCCCGGGGGTGGGCGTCAAGGGCGCTGCTTCCCGTTCAGCGCCGACGCTCCGACCGTGCGTTCTCTCCCTCGCAGATCCTGCATGGATCCACCTCGCCGCATTTCTCGCACGCGTCCTTCACGGGAATATCGCGGTACCAGTTCCTCGTTTTCTCCCCCGCCGGTTGCCGCACCGCGTCCGGCGAGGTGTCTTGCTTCCTGGTCTTCATCGAATCTTCCTCCCTTTCATCGCTCCGCGGGACCCTCGCTCCGATTTGAAAATAAGATGTGGGACCTCTCCATGCCGATCCGTCCTTCGGTATAGTTGTTAATATCAGGAACAGGGAACGGAGGGGCGGCATGAGCTGCCCGCACTGCGGAGCGGAACATTTCCCCGAGCCCGCGGGCGGAACGAAAGCCGGCGGCGCGGGAGAGGGGTGCCCGTACTTGGGAGCGCCCTTCCCGAAGCTGCGCGCGGGGCACGACGAGCTGTATTTCGGGCGCTGGAGGCAGGCGGACGCAAGCCCGCTCGACCTGCGCAGGGCCCGCAACCGGCTGCGGACGCTTTTGGGCTGGATCGGGGACGCCGTCGGGGCGGAAGGGCTCCCGGCGACCCGGAAGGACCTCGCCAGGGCATGCGAATCGCTGCAGGCGGCCGAGGCTCAAGGTGACGGGCAGGAGGCCTTCCTGCACATGGACCACGCCCTTTCCTATGCCCACCGGGCGATCGGGGACCTGCTGCACGAGAAAGGCGCCGCTCCTCATTCCCCGGGCGATTTCGCCGCGTGGTACGAAGCCGCGGAGATCCCGTTCCGGGAGGACTGGTGAGCGTTCCGGACGCGGAAGGAGGAGACAGTTGATTTCGCTCGACAGGTACCCCAAGGAGATCGCGCTGCGCAACGACGCGAAGCTGCTGCTCCGTCCCCTGGCTCCCGGAGACGCCGAGGGGCTGTGGGAGTTCCTTCGGCGCCTGCCGGAGATCGACAAGGCCCATTTCCACGAGGACGTGGACGACCTCGAGGTCGTGCGGCGGTGGGAGAACGCGATCGACTACGAGACATCGCTCCCGATCCTTGCCTGGCAGGGGGTCCGCGTGGTGGGCGCCGTGACGCTTTACCGGAGCCGCACGGGATGGAAGCAGCGGGTCGGGATCGTCCGGATCCTGATCGCGCCCGATTTCCGCCGGCTCGGGCTCGGCACCGCGATGATCCGCGAGATGCGCCACCTCGCGGAGCAGGCCGCCCTGAGACACCTCGTCGTGGAGGTCATCGGGAAGCAGCAGTCCGCCGTCCGGGCGCTCGAGCGGATGGGGTTCGAGAAGAAGGTGGTCCACGCGAAATTCGTCAACGACCGGAAAGGCCGCCTCTACGACCTGGCGGTCCTCGTCTATTCCCTGTCGGAGGGCGGGGACGACCCGTACTTCTGACCCCATGCGAACCGGGCGGCGCCCTCCAGCGCGGCCGTCTCGTCCAGGATGACTTTCACCGGCACTCTTTCGAGAAAGCCGCGGAACCGCCCCTTGTCGAGGAACGCGTCGAGAAATCCGCCATTCGAAAGGACGGACAGGAGCGCGGGCGCAAGCCCTCCGCCGAGGTAAACACCGCCGGTGGCGGCATATTGCAGCGCAAGATTCCCCGCCGCCGCGCCGTACATGCCGCAGAAGAATCGTACCGCTTCCCTGCAGGCGGCGGAGCGGCCGGCAAGCCCTTCGGAGACGATCACGCGCGGGGGGTCCTCCGATGCCATGCGGGAGGCAGTCTCGGGCGTTTCGGGCGCCCCTTCCGCCTCGCGGAGGAACCGGTAGACGGAGTACAGCCCGGGGCCGGAGACCACCCGCTCCACGCTCACCCGCCCGTGCTCCTTCCGGAGATGCTCCAGCAGCGCCTGCTCGCGGGCGTCCCGCGGGGCGAACTCGACGTGCCCGCCTTCCGACGCCATCGGGAGGAAGCCGGCGCCGGACGGCAGAAGGGCGGCCTGCCCGAATCCCGTTCCCGCGGCCCCGACCGCGATGGGCCCTTCGGGGTCCGCTTCCCCCTTCTGCAGCGTTGCGGTCTTTCCCCGGGACAGGAATGGGACCGCGAAGGCCAGCGCCTGCAGATCGTTGAGGAGGAACGCCGCGCGGGCTCCGCAGGCGCGGCGGACCGCTTCCCGGTCCACGCTCCAGGAGAGGTTCGTGAGACGGCTCTTTCCCTGCCGCACCGGCCCTGCGACGCCGACGCAGGCAACGTCGACCTTCCTTCGCCCCGCGAGGAAGACCTCCAGGATCGCTTCGAGCGACGGGTAATCGTAGCTCCGGAACGATCGCGCGGCGCCGCGTCGCAAGCCCCCCCGGACGGCGGAATACAGGGCGAGGTTGGTCTTGGTGCCCCCGACGTCTCCTGCCAGGATCATCGTCCTCTCCTTGTCCGTCCGGGATTCCCTTTAATGTATCCTATCGTACGGGGGTGGAGGTTGCCGGTTTACGATTACGACATCGGGATCCTCGGCGGCGGCGCGGCGGGGCTGACGGCGGCCGCGGGCGCGGCGCAGTTCGGCGCGAAGACGATCCTGATCGAGAAGGCGCCGAGGCTGGGAGGCGACTGTCTCCACTTCGGCTGCGTCCCCTCGAAGACGCTGATCCGGTCGGCGGAGGTCTGGTCGCTCGCCCGAAGGGCGGAGGAGTTCGGACTGCCGGCGCTTGCCCTTCCGCCGGTGGACCTCGCGGCGGTCATGGCGCGCGTCCGCTCGGTGATCGAAACGATCCAGGAGCACGACTCGCCGGAGCGATTCCGCGGGCTCGGCGCGACGGTCCGCTTCGGGGAGCCGCGGTTCGAGGACGGGCACGCCGTGTCCGTCGACGGGGAGCGCGTGACGGCGAAGAGCTGGATCGTCGCCACCGGCTCGCGTCCCGCCGTGCCTCCCGTGGACGGGCTGGCGGAGGTCCCGTACTGGACGAACGAGACGGTCTTCTCCCGGACGGAGCTGCCGGGGCGGCTGCTGGTGCTGGGCGGCGGGCCGGTCGGCGTCGAGATGGCGCAGGCGTTCGCGCGGCTCGGATCGAAAGTCGTCCTCGTCGAGCCCAGGGAGCAGCTTCTGACGGCCGAGGACGCGGACATGTCGGAGATCCTGCGCGTTCGCATCGAAGCGGAAGGAGTGGAAGTCCTCTCGGGCACCAGGGCGCTCAAGGCGGAGTCCGCCGGTTCGACGGTCCGCCTGCGGGTTGCTCCGGCCGAAGGGGAGGGAGAGCCGCGGACGATCGAGGGGGACGCGCTGCTGGTGGCCGCGGGGCGGGTCCCCAATACCGAAGGACTGAATCTGCAGGCGGCGGGCGTCCCGTTCTTTCCCCGCGGGATCCCGACGGACCCGCGCATGCGGACCTGGGCGCGGCACATCTACGCCTGCGGGGACGTCAACGGCGTGTTCCCCTTCACTCACGTGGCGGCGTACGAGGCCGGGATCGCCCTCTCCAACGCCGTGCTCAACCTGCCCAGGAAGGCGGACTACTCGAAGGTTCCCTGGTGCACCTACACGGACCCGGAGATCGCCAGCATCGGATACAACGAGAAGCGGGCCGCGGCCGGAGGGGTGGATTACCGGGTGCTGACGGGAAGGTTCCGCGAGAACGACCGCGCTCTCGCGGAGGGAGAGGCGGAGGGGATGATCAAGGTGCTGATCACCCCCAAGGGGCGGCTGCTGGGCTGCCAGATCGCGGGGCACCACGCGGGGGAGCTGATCCACGAGTGGGTGGCCGCTGTGGCCGGCGGAGCGAAGCTGTCCGCGCTTGCGGGCGCGGTGCACGCTTACCCGACGCTGGCCGAGATCTCGAAGAAGGCGGCCGGTTCGCACTTCGCGCCGAAGCTGTTCGGCGACCGCATGCGGAAGATCCTTCGCCTGCTCTTCGGCCTCCGGGGGGGCGCCCGCCCGCCGGGGGGGGGATCGGCCGCATGAAGTTCATCGTTCCCGATGACGAGATCGAGGAGCGGTTCGTCCGCGCATCGGGCCCCGGCGGCCAGAACGTCAACAAGGTCGCCACGGCGGTCCGGCTGCGGTTCGACGTGCGCGGCTCCCGGTCGCTGCCCGAAGAGGTCCGCGAGCGGCTGATCCGGATGGCGGGAAAGCGGATGACTGCCGCCGGCGTCCTGGTGATCGAGGCCGGGCGGTACCGGACGCAGGAGCGCAACCGCCGGGACGCGAGGGAGCGGCTGGCGCGCCTGGTGGAGAAGGCCTCCGAGCCCGTCCGCCCGCGGAAAAAGACCCGTCCCTCCGGCGCGGCGGTGGAGCGGCGCCTCGAGGAGAAGCGCAGGCTGGGGCGGGCCAAGGAGGCGCGCAGGGCGGTCCGCCCCGATTGACACGCGCGGGAGGGTCGTGTATAAGTAACTTTTGCCCATTGGGGTGGTAGTTAAGCTGGTTATAACGCCGGCCTGTCACGCCGGAGGCCGCGGGTTCAAGTCCCGTCCACCCCGCCAGACACATGGAATCCCCCCGGTCGGGCGAACCGCCGGGGGGATTTTTTTTATCACGAGGGAAAGGAGACTCCCCCATGAAAAAGATCGGGCTCGCTCTTGCGCTGGCGGCCATCGTCCTCTTCCCCGCGGCCGGGATCTGCGGCGGCGATCTCGACGCCTTCCTCTCCGACCTGAACGTCGAGGCCCGCGCGGACCTCGTCGCCTTCAAGGTACGGGTGGGGGCGACGTTCGGGATCCCCCATGCTCAGGTGGAGGCTGTATTCGGCGAGGTGCGCACCCCGGCCGACGCATACATGGTGCTGAAGGTGGGACAGGTCGCCCGGCAGCCGCAGGATATCGTGATCCGCGAGTATAAGGCGAATCGGGGGAAGGGATGGGGGGCCATCGCCAAAAACCTCGGCATCAAGCCCGGATCCGCGGAGTTCCATGAGCTGAAGAAGGGGTGGGGCGGCCCCGGTAAAGGCGGGGGGAAAGGGAAGGACAAGGGGAAGGGCAAGGGCAAGGCGAAAAAGGACAAGGGGTGACGGAAACTCCCCGGGGCGGATCGGCAACTAATGGCTGTCGAGGATAAAATCCGATCAACGGGAGGGTGTCATGCACAGGAAGGCGCTCACGCTCGCGATGGCCTTGCTGGTAGCGTTCGCGTTCGCCGGGATCGCGTCCGAGCCGAGCCAGGACGCGATCAAGGTGATGGAGAAGGTGGATGTCGGGAAGTACCTGGTCGACGGGAAGGGGATGACGCTCTACACCTTCAAGAAGGATTCCCCCCGGAAG
>JBFLWB010000043.1 GCA_040758155.1 Thermodesulfobacteriota bacterium | reverse complement strand
GACCGCCGCCGTGATGCCGAACTGGTAGAGGAACCGCCCGGAGATGCTCGACATGAACGATACCGGGATGAAGATGATCACCAGGGAGAAGGTCGTGGCCGTGACGGCCAGGCCGATGTCGGCCGTGGCGGCGCGGGCGGCCTCGAACGGCGACATCCCCTTCTCCTCGATGAACCGGAAGATGTTCTCGAGGACGACGATCGCGTCGTCGATGACGATCCCGACCATCAGGACGAGGGCGAGCATCGTCACGCTGTTCAGCGTGAAGTCGAGCGCCCACATCATGCCGAACGTGGAGATCACCGATGCAGGGATGGCCACGGCGGCGATCGCCGTCGAGCGCCAGCTCCGCATGAAGGCGAGGACCACCAGGGAGGCGAGGATGCTCCCCAGGACCAGGTGGACGTTGATCTCGTGCAGCGCGGCGTGGATGTACCGGGACTGGTCCTGGATCACCGTGATGCCGACGCCTTCGGGGAGCTCCGCGGCCGACGCGTCGAGCGCCCGCTTCGCGGCTTCGATGACGGCGACCGTGTTCGCCCCCGACTGCCGCCGCACCTCGAGGATCACGGTGGGGACGCCGTTCAGGCGCGCAGTGGAGCGCTGCTCCATGGTTCCGTCTTCCGCGCGGCCGATGTCCCGGATCCGGACGGGGGCGCGGCCAATCGTGGAAACCACAAGATCCTCGAACGCGCGGGGGTCGGCCAGCCGGCCGATGGTGCGGATCGTCTCCTCGCGTGCCCCCCGCGTGACGTTGCCCCCCGCGGCGTCGGTGTTCTGGCGCATGATCGCGTCCCGGACCGCGGTGATCGGGATGCCGAAGGCGGTCATCCGGTCCGCCTCGACCCACACGTTGACCGCGCGCTGCAGACCGCCGACCAGGCGGACCTCGCCCACCCCAGCGGCCCGTTCCAGGCGCACCTTCACGACCTTGTCGGCCAGCTCGGTCAGCTCGCGAAGCGCCCGGTCGCCCGAGATCGCCGCCGTCAACACCGGCTGCTGATCGTTGTCGAACTTCGAGACCACCGGGACGGTGGCGTCCTCGGGCAGCTCCTCGAGGATGGTGAACACCCGGTCCCGGACGTCCTGGGCCGCCGCGTCGATGTTCCGGTCGAGGTTGAACGTGACGATGACGATGGAGGCGCCGTTCCCCGAGATCGACCGGAGCTCGTCGATCCCCTCGACGGTGTTCACCGCCTCCTCGATCCGCTTGGAGATCTCGGACTCCACCTCCTCCGCGGAGGCGCCGGGGAGCTGCGTCCGGATCGAAACGGTGGGCAGGTCGACGGAGGGAAACCGGTCGACGCCGAGGCGGAGGTAGGCGGTGGCGCCGATCACGACCAGCGCCAGGATGATCATCGCCGCGAAGACCGGGCGACGGATGCAGATCTCTGCGATCTTCTGCACGGAAGGCTACCGCGTCACGGTGACAGGCGCTCCGCCGACTAGATTGCCGGGATCGAGGACGACCTCCTCGCCGACGGCGAGCCCCTCGAGGATCTCGACGCGGGCGCCCGAACGGCGGCCGGTCCGGATCTTCCGCTCGACGGCGCGGCCGTCCTTCACCCCGAACGCCTTCTCGAGCCCCGCGAAGGTCACGACCGCGGAGGCCGGCGCCAGGACGGCGGGGAGGTCGGCCTGGACCACGATCTCTGCCCGCGCGAAGGCCCCGGGGCGGAGGCGGCCGCCGGGGTTGGCCACCTCGGCCTCGACGGCCAGCGTGCGGTTCTCCTCCTGGATGGCCGGGCTCATGCGGACGACCCGCCCTTCATGCTCCGCGGTGTCCCCCTCGAGCCGGACCTTCACCCGCTGCCCTTCGCGCACGGCGGGCGCGTCGCGCTCCGGCACCGCCACCCGCAGCCGCAGCGGGTGCAGCTTCACGAGGCCGACCACCGGCGCGCCCGCCGCCAGGAACTCGCCGATCGACGCTCTCCGCTCCCGGACCGCCCCGTCGATGGGCGACGTAAGGACGGTGTCCGAAAGCTGCTGCTTCGCCAGCTCGAGCCCCGACCGGCGTTCCGCGAGCAGCTCCATGCGGTTCCGGATCTCCTCGACCGCGGCCTGGTACCTTCCCTCCGCGACCAGGAGCCTCGCCAGCGACGCGTCGTACTCGGCCCGAGCGATGTACTCCTTCTGCCAGAGCTGCTCCGTGCGGTTCCGGTTCTGACGCGCCTCCGCGAGCACCGCCGCCGCCTCCCGGACCAGGGCGGTCTTTTCGGGATCCGCCCGGTCGTCCGTGCCGCCGGGTTCCAGCCCGAGCCCGGCGCGCACCTGGCGCAGCGAGGCCTCCGCCTGTTCCGCGCGCAGCCGGAAATCCGTCGGATCGAGCCGCGCCAGCACCTGTCCCTTGCGCACGAGGGTGCCGAGGTCCACGGGGATCTCGACCACCCGCCCGGCGACCTTGAACCCCGCGACGACCTCCAGGTCGGCGGCGAGGGTTCCGGTGACGGCGATCGTTCGGGGAAGCCTGCTCTCCTCGACGGCCGCGACTTTGACGGCGCGGGGCGCCGGCCCCTTCCCCCCGTTCTCCGTCCGGGGCGCCGATCTGCCGTCCTGCCCGCAGGACGCCGCGAAGATCGCGATGCACAGCGCGAAGCAGAGCGCGAATCCGTCGAGCCCGCGCAAATTTCCATCCCTGTGGCACATTTTCACAAGTCTACTTCCCCGGCCCCCTTCCGCGCAACGACGCGGGAATCATCGAATTCGGGTTTCCAGCGCCGTCCTCAGCTTCTCCGCAACGGCCGGCGCCTTCACCCCGCCGCCTTCCACGATATCCGCGGG
Source organism: Thermodesulfobacteriota bacterium (assembly GCA_040758155.1). NCBI lineage: Bacteria > Pseudomonadati > Thermodesulfobacteriota > Thermodesulfobacteriota bacterium. The sequence continues at coordinate 15,323 of JBFLWB010000043.1, read as the reverse complement.
ACGCGCGCCGCCTCCGCCGTAGAACGCCTCGTTGCTTTCGCGGTCGACCTGCATCGAGGACCCCGCCAGCGACACGCCGGCGAAGAGACCGCGGCTCCTCGAATAGGCGAATATCTCCGCCTTCATCTCGATGTCCGTCGCCGCCTTCGCCGAGCGGCCGACCGGGCCGGCCGCCACGGAGGCGTCCGCCCCAAGGGTGTATTTCCCCCTCAAGATCCCCTCCACGCTGCGCGCGGTCTTGAAGACGAGCACGAAGTCCGCGGACTCGGCGCCGATCTGCCACCCGATGCTGCCGCTCGCGAGGTTCACGAACACGGGATTGCTCCACCGCCCGCCGTCTTTCCGTATGGACAGCACCCCGCGGCCATACTGGCCTCCCACCACGAGTCCCACCTTGATGACTCCGGGGATGATCGCGATCCCGTGCGCGTCCGCGAGGAGCGCCGGCGGCACCGCGCTCTCGGGAATCGATTGGATCTTCTCCAGCACCTCCGCGGCGGCTTCGACGCGGGCCGCTTCCTCCCCCGCGGCCGAAACCGTGGAAACCGGCGTCACAAGAAGAAACAGCAGTGCAGGCAGCATCGACCTCGCAAATCCCGTCATGGCATGCGGTCTCCTTTCTTTCCGTCGCGGCGGACCGCTCCGGGCGCTTCCCGTTTAAGATGACGCGGCATGGAATATCGGTGCCTGCCCGGCGGAGAAGATCCCGGGAGAAAAAAGGCGGTCCGATATCCGGAATTGCGGAAGCCGCACGCGGGTGTTAATATGTCATATCGTCAATTGTAAATATGAGGAGGGCAAGGGATGAACGGCTGCTGCGGCACGGACCCGGCGGGCGGAGAGAATCGGGCCCGCGCGGCGGAGGCCGGGGCGTACCCGGCCGCGGCGTATCTGGGCGTCGGCGCGATGGCGCTCGCTGTCTGGTGGCTCGTCTACAGATCGCTCGCTCCTTTCTCGAAATGGTTCACTTATTCCCTGCTCCCCCTCGCGGAGGGGACCCGCCTGTCGGCCGCCGTCGAGTTCTTCGTCTACGACGCGCCGAAGGTGCTGATGCTCCTCGCGCTGGTCGTCTTCGCGGTGGGGATCGTCCGGTCGTTCTTCACGCCCGGGAGGACGAGGCGCATCCTCGCCGGTAAACGCGAGGCCACGGGCAACGCGACGGCCGCGCTTCTGGGGGTCGTCACCCCGTTCTGCACCTGCTCCGCGATCCCGCTGTTCCTCGGATTCGTGACCGCCGGTGTACCTCTGGGGGTGACTTTCTCCTTCCTCGTCTCGGCTCCGATGGTGAACGAGATCGCCCTGGTCCTGCTGTACGGCCTGTTCGGCTGGAAGGTCGCCGCCGTCTACGCGGGCACGGGGCTCGCGATCGCCATGACCGCGGGGTGGGTCATCGGCCGCCTGCGGATGGAACGGCACCTGGAGGATTGGGTGTACGAGAGCCTCGGCGGGGCCGTGGGGGCGACGGATGGGGAATCGGACCCCGAGCTCTCCTGGCGGGAGCGGGTCCATTGCGGCATGGAGGCCGTCCGGGACATCGTCGGGAAGGTGTGGCCCTGGGTCCTCGCGGGGATCGCCGTCGGGGCGGGAATCCACGGGTACGTCCCCGAGAACTTCATGGCCCGGATCATGGGAAACGGCGCCTGGTGGTCGGTCCCTTTGGCCGTCCTCATCGGGATCCCGATGTACTCGAACGCGGCGGGGATCATCCCTGTGGTGCAGGCGCTGCTCGGCAAGGGAGCGGCGCTGGGCACGGTGCTCGCCTTCATGATGGCGGTCATCGGGCTCTCCCTGCCCGAGGCGATCATCCTGCGGAAGGTCCTGAAGGTCCGCCTGATCGCCGTTTTCATGGGAGTCGTCGCCGCCGGGATCCTGATCGTCGGGTACCTGTTCAACGCGCTGATGCCGACCTGAGGAGGGGACGGCAAGTCCCCTCCTACTTCCGCCTCTCCTCGATTTCCGCCTCCCCGTCGCGCACGAAGAGGGAGAGCCTGCCGTCGAGAAGCGCCAGCAGCTCCTTCCCGACGAGGTCGAGCCGCCAGCCCGACAGCACGGCGAGCCCGTCCCGCTCCCCCGCCGCCAGCCGTTCCAGCTCCTCCGCGTTCGCGAGCAGCTCCGGGGCGACCCGGTGGGCGCGCGCCCGGGAGCGCAGGAGCGCCCCCAGGAGGGGGACGACGGAAGATCGCTCGCCGTTGCCGCGGGGCCTCGATGGGGCCTGCCCCGGAAGCCGCTCCTCCCGAAGGGCGAGCGCATCTCGGACGACGTCCAGGACGGCCGCGGAGGTCTCCCCCCCGACCTTCCACTCCAGCCCCCTTACCCGGCGCAGCGCCTCCTCGTCGGCGGCCCGGCTCCGGGCGATCGCCAGCGCGCTCTCGTCGGAGAGCACGCGGCGGCGGGGGACGTCCCTGCGCCGCGCTTCCCGCTCCCTCCACGCGATCAGCCCCCGCAATACCGCCAGGCGCCGGGGATCGAGCCCCGTCCATCCCTTGACCCTGCGGTATTCCTCCTCGGGGGGCGACTCGTACGTCGCGGGAGACGCCAACGCCGAGAACTCGGGCTCGATCCAGGCGAGCCGCCCTTCCTTCCGGAGCCGGGAGACCATCCGGTCGTGCAGCGCGGGCAGGTAGCGGACGTCGTCGAGGGCATAGGAGAGCTGGGACGAGGAGAGCGGGCGGGCGCACCAGTCGGAATAGGAGTGCCCCTTCTTCACGTCGACGCCGAGGAAGCCGCGCACCACCGCGGCGTACGCGGCCTGGACGGGATGACCCAGGAGCGCGGCGGCGACCTGCGTGTCGAACACCGGAGCGGGCACTCTCCCCGTCCGTTGGTAGACGATTTTCAGGTCCTGTCCGCCGGCGTGCACCACCTTCAGGATCGTCGGGTCGAAGAGCAGCTCGTCGAGCGGGGAAAGATCCTCCACGGCGAGCGGATCGACTGCGAAGACCGCGTCTTCCGTTCCGAGCTGGACCAGGCAGAGGCGGGGATAGTAGCTCTTCTCGCCCACGAACTCGGTGTCGAATCCGATCCTGCCGGCCCGCCGCATGCCGGACACGACGGCCCGAAGCTCCGCGGCATCCGTCACCAGGCGTCCCTTCGTCTCCTTTTCCACCGCTCCCCTACTCCCGCCCGCCGCCCCGCCGGCCGTGCTCCGCAAGGAACCAGTCGATCAGTTGCCGTGCGATCGTCCCGTGGCGGGGGATCTGCAGCCGCGTCACCTCTTCCGGCTCGAACCAGGCCGCCTGGACCAGCTCCTTCTCCTCGATCACGAGGTCCCCGCCCGCGTACTCCGCGGTGAATCCCACCATCATCGTGCGGGGGAACGGCCACGGCTGGCTTCCGAAATAGCGGATGTTCTTCACCTCGATCCCGGCTTCCTCGCGGATCTCCCGGCGGACGCACTCCTCGAACGATTCCCCCGCTTCGACGAAGCCGGCCAGGACGCTGAAGAAAACCGAGGGGTGCCTCCGGGTATGGGCGAGGAGAAGCCTGCCGTCGCGCACGACGGCGACGATGACCGCCGGGGAGACGCGGGGGTAATACTGGATCCCGCAGGGGGCGCAGCCCATCGCCCGCTCTCCCGGCACCGGCGAGGCAGGCATCCCGCACTTCCCGCAGAACCGGTGGCTCCTCGCCCAGTCGAGGAGCTGGAACGCGCGCCCCGCGAGGGCGAACATCCCCTCCGGCAGGATCCCGAGGAGGGAGCGCAGCGTCCGGAACGCCGTGCCGTCGGGCTCGGCGGCCTCGTCCAGTTCCGCCGCGAAGCAGCCCCTGCCGTCCAGCGTGCCGAGGAACTGCCGATCGGACGCGCGCAGGCCCAGGTCCGCCGGGTCGGCCAGCAGCGGGATCTCCGCGGCATCGCCATGGATCCGCACCAGGAGGCGGTCGGCGTGGAACAGGAACCACCACCCCTCGCGGGGAAGTCCCGGGGGCGGCGCGACGGCGTGCTCGAACGGCATGGGATTCCTTTCGGAAGCGATTCCCGAAGTATACACCAGCCGCCGGCGGACGGCAGACCGCGCGATACGGAAAGGGCCGGAGCAACCGCCGCTCCGGCCCTTCCGTCAACCACCTGTATAGCCGAGGTTACGTCTCGAGGACCGCCCTTCACGCGCGGACCAGGCGTCTCCTCAGGCCTCGGCCGAGAGCGACGAGCGCCAGGGGGCCGAATACGGCCAGGCAGTCCTTCCAGCCACCGCGGGCTCCCGCGACGGAGCATCCGCCGCCGCCCCCTCCCCCGATCGCAGCGGCGCCGGCAGTGCCTGGATCTCCACCGGGCGATCCGGTGGATGAACTCGGGATGATGGAGAAAGCAAAGTCGCTGTCATCGGACCCGAACATCTGCGCAATGTTTTCGGTCGTGACCCGGATCAGGCAGGTCACGTCGCAGCTGACGTTCGGCACATTCCACTCGTATGCGCCGGGATTATCGCCAAGATCCGCAATCTGCTCCCAACTGCCGCCGTTGTCCCGGGAGAAGTAGATCCGGACTTTGAGGTCCGGGGTGGATGTGAAATCCTGATCCAGGGCGTACCAGGTGATGGCGTAGGTGGAGCCGCCCTGCAATTCCTCCCCGCCGTTGGGGGCGGTCACCGTGGTGTCCGGCGCCAGATGATCTATCGCGATAACCTGGCAATAGGACAATTCCGAGGAGGCCCCCACGTTGCCGGCGCCGTCCGTGGCGGTCACGTACCACTCGTAGGCGGAATCGTACAGGAGCAGGGTGATATTGTTGGAAGTGATGCCGGAGACATCGTGGAGCGTTATCCCGTTGGCGAGATCGTTGACGATAATCCTGTACGTTACCCCGCTCATGTCGGAAACGGATTCCCATTCGAACCTCACGTTCGCCGTATCCAGCTGGTCCCCGTTGGGAGGCGATGTCGGTACAGGCGCCGAAGGGGCGATCGAGTCGGCCGTGAATTTCGACAGGACGTTCGAAGGCTTCGAGTCGCCGCCCGGGCCCACGGCGATCACCCGATAGTAGTAGACGACGTCCGGGGCGACCGTATTGTCGATGAAGCTTGTCGTATCGGCGCCCACCGCGCCCGACTCGGCGAAGAGGACGCCGTCCGGGGAACGCTCGATGCGAAAAGAGGTTTCGTCGACGGAGTTGTCCGTCCAGTTCAGTTGTATCTGCGTCGGGCCGAGTACCGTCCCGGTGAGATCGGTCGGTTCCGCGGGAGCCGCCGCCAGTGCCACCGACATCGGGAGGACGATGAGACCAAGAACGATAACGACGATTGCAGCCAAGGCTGGTCTCATTTCATTTCGCCTCCTTCTGTCGATGGTTTTTCGTGATGTCGCAGGACCTGCTTCTTCCCAAAAACTCGTATTAACGGAATTGCCTTGAGCAGAATCCATGCCAAGGCAAGCCGTCATCGCGGGCATGACATTTACATGAATGTATACATATGCTTATGCAATGCTGACGAGCAGGGTCCCGGCGGGCGGATTGACGAAGGATCGTCGTAATTTTTCAACTTTATTGGAGAATTATCATTGACCAACCGGGATGGACATTATAATTTCCCGGTCATGAAAGCCCTGCTGCTCGAAAACATCCACCCGGACGCCGCCGCGACCTTCACCGCCGCGGGTTTCGACGTGGAGACGGTCGCCGCCAGCCCGGCGCGGAAGGACCTCGCCCGCATGGTCGGGGACATCGACATCCTCGGCATCCGCTCGAAGACCCGGATCACGGAGGAGCTGCTGGCGCAGGCGCCCCGCCTGCTCTCCGTGGGAGCGTTCTGCATCGGCACGGACCAGATCGACGTCGAGGCGTGCAGCACCCGGGGAATCGCGGTATTCAACTCCCCCTACAGCAACACCCGAAGCGTCGTCGAGCTGGCCATCGGCGAAATGATCATGCTGCTTCGCGGCGTCCAGGACCGCAGCGACCTGCTCCACAAGGGCGGCTGGTCGAAATCCGCCGAGGGCGCCCACGAGATCCGGGGGAAGAAGTTAGGCATCATCGGGTACGGCAGCATCGGCTCCCAGCTCTCCGTCCTGGCCGAGGCGCTCGGGATGCAGGTGTTCTACCACGACGTCGCCGAGAAGCTCTCGATGGGGAACGCGAAGAAGGTCCCGCTGGAGGAGCTGCTTCACGTCTCGGACGTCGTTTCGATCCACGTCGACGGGAGAGGCTCCAACCGCGACTTCATCGGCGAGCGGGAGTTCGCCATGATGAAGGACGGCGTCATCTTCCTGAATTTGAGCCGCGGCTTCGTGGTCGATGTCGAGGCGCTTGCGAGGAACCTGCGGAAGGGGAAGGTCGGGGGGGCGGCGGTCGACGTCTTTCCTGAGGAGCCGCGCAGCAACAAGGAGCAGTTCGCCTCGCCGCTGCAGGGGATCCGCAACGTGATCCTCACGCCGCACATCGGCGGCTCCACCGAGGAGGCGCAGCAGAACATCGGGGTCTTCGTGGCCGCCCGCATCCTGAGGTATCTCGATACCGGGACCACCTCGTCGAGCGTCAACTTCCCGGTCCTCCAACCGTCCCCGACGCGCGAGAGGCACCGGTTCGCCCATCTCCACGAGAACATCCCGGGCATGATGGCGCAGATCAACGAGCTGTTCGCCCGGCAGGGCGTCAACATCGTCGGGCAGCACCTGCAGACGCGCGGGCGCCTCGGCTACGCCGTCATCGACGTCGGGGAGGGGTGCCCCCCCTCGATCATCGGGCATCTCCGGAAGATTCCCCACACGATCCGGGCGCGCGCCGTCTTTTAAACAGGCCGCGTCCCGCCGCAGCGGCGCTTCAGGCGGCGCCGGGCCGGAAGAAAAAGGCGTGGCTGGATGTGAACCAGGGCGGAGTCCGCCCCGCGATCTCCCGGATCGCCGCTTCCCCCAGCAGCTCCCTTTGCAGGAATCGGCGCGCCTGCGCCCTGCCCCACCCGTCGCCCTCCGGCACTGGCCGGTACAGCCCCAGCGGCTCCTCCGGATCGCAATACTCCGGACACGTCCCTTCGGCGTCGCGCGGCAGGTTCAGGATCGACAGATTCAGCCAACCTATCTCCCCGGCGCGGTCCGCAAGGAAGCAGCGGGTCCGCTCGGCGTCGTCGCGCGTCTCCCCCGGGAACCCGAGCATCACGTACACGTAGGAGGAGATCCCCGCCCGCGACAGGTTCGACAGGACCTTCGCCGCCTCCGCGACGCGTGTCCCCTTCCCCATCCGGTCGAGAAGCCGCTGCGAGCCGCTCTCCAGTCCGAGCTGGAGCATCCCGCATCCCGCATCCGCAAGGTCCGCGACGAGCCCCGGGTCGAGGAGCTCCGGGCCGAAACGGGCGAAGCCGTGCCACCGGATCCCGCGCAGCAGCTCCTTGCGGGCCGCCATCGACCGCAGAACGGCCGGGGGGATCGCGTTGTCCGTGAGGTGGAACCGGGACACACCGTAGCGCAGCGACAGCTCTCGCAGGAGCGCAGGGAAGGCGTCGGCGTCCGCGGCGCGGAACGGGTGCACCGGCGCCACCGCTTCCGGGCAGAAGGCGCACTTCCCCCACCAGCAGCCCCGGGAGGAGGCGACGGGAAGCACGGGCTCCGGGGAAAGGTAGTCCGGCAGGGAGGCGAACCGGTAGTCGGGAAGGAATTCGACCTCACCGTCCTCCTCGAGGAACACCGATCCCCCGGGGATGCCGGCCGCCGCGTCCGCCAGCGCCCGCTCTCCCGGCCCGAAGCCGACCGCGTGGAAAGGCGAAAAGCCCAGCCCTTCCCTGCGGAGCGCCTTCCTCCAGGAGGAGATCATCCCGCCGCCGCCCAGGATCTTCGACTCGGGCAGGCGGCGCCGGAGGAGCCCCGCGAGCTCGAATGCGGGGAGGACCTGGTGGCGGTAATGGATCGAGATTGCCACGATTCCGGGGCGCATCTCCCGGATCCGCTCCGCGAGGCATCGGAAGTACCCGGAAAATATCGTTTCCTTTTCGCCGGACGCCAGCAGCGAAAGGGCTTCGGGCGAGAATTCCGACAGCTCCTCGTGGAGGTAGTCGCCCAGCGTCAGCCGCTCCGCGCCCGACGGCCCACGGTGCGCGGAAAGCGCCCCGCCCAGGTGGCGAACCGCGGCGGCGTACCTTGGATAGGATTCTGCGGCGGCGGGGGAGCGCAGGAAGGAGAGCGAGCCCGGCGCATGCCGCAAGGCGCGCCGCACGTGCGTCGAGGGAGCGCCTCCCGCGGCGGCCGACAGCCGCTCCTCCCCCAAAAGGTAAAGGTACGACTCGAGGTTCGCGTCGATCGCGGCGGCGCGGATCCCCCTCTTTCCCAGGTGCGAAAGGAGGACCGCCGTGCCCAAGGGGGGCTCGGCGGGCTTCACCGCGGGGGGGTGGATCAGCAGGATGTCCTTATTCGGCATACTGTCCTATTATTACCTGAATTTCCGAATACCGCCTTCCGATGGAGAAGCGATGGAAAAACCGCCGCACAACGCCGCCGAATCCGGAGAGGCCGCATCCCTTCGTTCCCGGCTGAAGAACCTCTCGGGGCAGATGTTCGTCTCCCTCGTCGAGAACAGCCCGGACCTCATCGGAATCGCGACGCTCGACGGCGAGCTGTTCTACCTCAATCCCGCCGGCCGGAAGCTCCTCGGGCTGGAAAACGCTCCCGTGCCTCCGGGGATCCGGGTCCAGGACTTTATCTCGGAGAAGCACCGAGCCAAGTTCCAGTACCAGCTCCAGCGGCTGGCCCGAACGGGGACCTGGCAGGGGGAAGGGAGAGCGGTCCACTTCCGCACCGGCGCAAGGATCCCGCTCGAGACGCACGCGTTCCTGGTCCGGGACCCCGACAACGGAGCGCCGATCGCCATGGCGAGCATCAGCCACGACATCACCGACCGCAGGCGCGTGGAGAACGCGCTGCGGGTATCGGAGGAGAAGTTCTGGAACGCCTTCCGGATCTCGCCGGACTCCGTGAACATCAACCGCCTGCGGGACGGGATGTTCGTCGAGATCAACGAGGGATTCACACGGCTGCTCGGATACGAGCTCGACGAGGTGATCGGAAAGACTTCGGAGGAGCTCGGCATCTGGGCCCGCCCCGAGGACCGCGAAGAGCTCCTCCGGCGGCTCGACCGGGACGGCGTGGTGCAGGACTTCGAGAGCGTGTTCCGCCGGAAGAACGGGCGGCTCGGCACGGGGCTGATGTCGGCGCGCGCGCTCGTGATGGACGGGGAGCCTTTCATCCTCTCGATCACCCGCGACATCACGGAGCGGGTGAAGCTGGAGGAGCAGCTCCGGCAGGCGCAGAAGATGGAGGCCGTGGGGCGCCTCGCGGGAGGGATCGCGCACGACTTCAACAACCTGCTGACCGTGATCCTCGGCTACTGCGACGTTCTGCTGTCCCGCCTGCCTCCGGGGGACCGGTCGGCCGAAGAGATCCGGGAGATCCAGAAGGCGGGGGACGCCGCGGCCGCCCTGACCGGGCAGCTCCTCGCGTTCGGACGGAAGCAGGTGCTGAACCTGCGGCCGACGGCGATCAACGCCCTCGTGTCGGAGATGGAGAACATGCTGCAGAGGGTCCTCGGCGAGACGATCTCGCTGAAGACCCGGCTCGAGCCGGAGCTGTGGACGGTGCGGGCGGACAGGAACCAGCTCCAGCAGGTGGTGATGAACCTGGCGATCAACGCGAGGGACGCGATGCCGGCCGGCGGCGACCTGGAGATCGAGACCCGGAACGCCGATGTGGACAAGGACTGCCCGGCGAGGCCGCCGGACTGCCCGCCCGGGAAATACGCCCTCCTTTCGGTGGCCGACACGGGGCACGGGATGGACGAGGATACGGCGCGCGAGATCTTCGAGCCTTTCTTCACGACCCGGGAGCTGGGGAAAGGAACGGGGCTGGGGCTTTCGACGGTGCACGGCATCGTCCGCCAGAGCGGAGGCTTCATCGAGGTGGAGACCCGTCCCGGCGGCGGCAGCACCTTCCGGGTGTTCCTCCCCCGGGTGGAGGCGCCCGTGGAGACCTTGCCCGCGGGGAACGCGCCGGCGAAGGCGCGGGGAGGAGGCGAGACGATCCTGCTGGTCGAGGATTCCGACGTCGTGCGGTTCTACGCCGTCGAGATCCTGAAGGTCGGCGGTTACAACGTGCTGGTCGCGGAGAACGGGGAGGACGCGCTTCGCATCGCGGCGGAGCATCCCCTGCCGGTCGACCTCCTCGTCACCGACCTGGTGATGCCCGGGCTGAACGGCAAGGAGCTCGCCGACCGGCTCGGGGCGTCGCAGCCCGGGCTGAAGGTCCTCTTCGTCTCCGGATACCCGGAGCAGGCCTCCGGGAAGAAGCGGCTGGTCGAGGACGGGTCGCACTTCCTCGGGAAGCCGTTCAAGCCGAACGAGCTCCTCGAGACGGTCCGGAGGATCCTCGACGCCTGACCTGTTCCTCGCCTGACCTATTCCTCTTCCTCATCGACGATCTCGAACTCGCCCTCGTACTTGCAGAGGGGGCACTTTTCGGGCGTATCCTCCGCGTCGACCTTGAACTCCTGCCCGCAGTCGGGGCAAAGCACCACCCACTTGCTCATGCTCCGGACTCCTTTCGGAAGGCGCCGCCGGCCGGCTGCTGCTGCGTCAGGCAGTGGACGGCGCCGAGCCCCCAAACAAGGTCCACGGCGTGGATCCCGATCACCGGGCGGTCGGCGAACCGCTCCGCCAGGATCCCCAGGGCGACGCGATCGTTCGGGTCGTTGAAGGTGGGGACCAGGACGGCGGCGTTACAAATGTAGAAGTTCGCATAGCTGGCGGGGAGCCGGACGCCGTCCATGTGCAGCGGTGCCGGCATCGGCAGCGGGACGACCTCGAGGCGGGAGCCGTCCTCCAGCCGCGCCCCCTCCAGCCGCTCCCGATTCTCCTCCAGCGCGCGGTGGTTCGGGTCGTCCGGGCACCTCTCGCGGCACAGGACGACGGTTCCGGGGCCGACGAACCGGCACAGGTCGTCGACATGGCCGTGCGTATCGTCTCCGGCGATCCCCTTCCCCAGCCAGATCGTGTTGCCGGCCCCGAGGACCTCGCGGAAGACGCCCTCGAGCTCCCCGCGGGTCATCCCGGGGTTCCGGACCTGGACCCGGGGATCGAGGAGGCATTCCTCGGTGGCGAGCAGCGACCCGCGCCCGTTGACGTCGATCGCACCTCCTTCCAGCACGACCTCGCGGTCCCCCGCCTTGGGCCGCAACAGGCGCAGCCCCAAAGCCCTGGCGGCCCGTTCCGGCACGCGCCCGTCCTTTTTCCAGTCGGGATATTTCGCCCAGGCGTTGAACCGGAACGACGCGACGGCCACCTCGGGGGCAGGGCGCCCGCGCCGGACGAAGATCGGGCCGGAGTCGCGCGTCCAGCCGCGGTCCGTGGGAAAGCGGAAATACTCGACCCGGGCCGGGTCCACTCCCACGCGCGCCAGCAGGCGGCGGGCCTTCGCCTCGTGGGCCGCGGATTCCACGATGATCCTGGCGGTCTCGCCTGCAACGATCCTGCGGACCATCTCCCCGTAGACCCAGGGAACGGGGGCGAACTTGCCGGGCCAGTCCGTCGGGTTGTGGGGCCAGCCGAGCCAGGTCGCCTCGTGCGGCTCCCATTCGGCCGGCATCCGATATCCGCTCACCGTTTCTTCTCTCCGGCGCCTTCGTCCAGGTACCGGAGCGTGATCCCGCCGTAGGCGTCGATCCGGCGATCCCGGAGGAACGGCCAGTTCCTCCGGATCTCCTCGATGTGCGCGAAATCGACCTCGGCGAGCAGGATCTCCTCCCGGTCCGCGGACCCCTCCGCGAGAACCGCCCCCTGCGGATCGCAAACGAAAGAAGACCCCCAGAACTCGATCCCCGCCCCGCCGTCCTCCGGGACCTCCCTCCCCACCCGGTTGACCGCCGCCACGTACACCCCGTTGGCGACGGCATGCCCCCGCTGCACGGTCCTCCACGCGTCGAGCTGCCGCGGGCCGTGGGTCGCTTTTTCGTGGGGATGCCACCCGATGGCGGTGGGATAGAAAAGGACGCCCGCCCCGGCGAGCGCGGTGAGCCGCGCGCCTTCCGGGTACCACTGGTCCCAGCAGATGAGCGCCCCGATGCGGCCCGCGCGGGTGTCGAAGGCGCGGAACCCGAGGTCCCCCGGCGTGAAATAGAACTTCTCGTAGTACGACGGGTCGTCGGGGATGTGCATCTTCCGGTAGATCCCCGCGACCGTTCCGTCCGCGTCGAGGACGGCCAGCGAGTTGTGGTAGAGGCCCGCGGCCCGCCGCTCGAAGACCGGCGCGACGACGACGCATCCCGTCTCCCGCGCGGCGCGCGCCAGGGCGTCGGTGGTCGGGCCCGGTACCGGCTCCGCCAGGTCGAAGAAGTCGGCGTCCTCCCGCTGGCAGAAGTAGCGTGTGCGGAACAGCTCGGGGAGGCAGACGACCTGCGCCCCCCGCCCGGCGGCCTCGCGGAGCATCGCCAGCCCTTTCTCCAGATTTTCCGCCGGGTCCGGCCCCATGGACATCTGCAGAAGCGCCACGACGAACCGCGTCTCCATCTTCAGTCTCCTCCCGCCGGTTTCGGTGGTATAGAATATATTATTATGGCGGATCTCCAAACGGCGCCTGTCACTTCTCCGGACGGCGATTACTTCAAAGCCCTGTTCGACGCGGTTCCGTCACCCGTCTTCATCGTTGACGCGGACGTCCGGATCCTCGATTACAACGAGGCGGCCGCCGGCATGCTCGGCCCGGACCGGTCGTCGCAGCTCATGAAGCGCGGAGGCGAGGCCCTTCATTGCCTGCATGCCGACGAAACCCCCGAGGGATGCGGGCATGCCGGGGACTGCAAGGACTGCCTCGTCCGGAATTCGGTCGGCGCGGCAATCCGCGACGGAAGGATCGTCCGCGCGAAGACCCGGATGGAGCTGCGGGCCGGGGCGTCGGATGAAACGGTGACGCTGGATCTCCTCGTCACCGCGGCTCCTTTCACCTTCAATGGGATGCCGCTCTCCCTCCTGATCCTGGAGGACATCAGCGAGCTGACGCGCCTCCGGGAGATCATCCCCATCTGCTCCTACTGCAAGAAGATCCGGAACGACGCGGGTTACTGGCAGTCCGTGGAGGATTACATCAGCAGGAACACCGGCTTCGACTTCTCCCACGCCATTTGCGGCCCCTGCCTGGAGAAGCATTACGGCAGCGTCTTGAAGAAGTAAGGAGGCTACCCCGGCGGGAACTCCCCTTCCCGGCGGAACCGGAAATAATCCTCCGGCGTGTTGATGTTCCGGAAGGCGGACAGCCCCGGATCGAACCGGTCCACGGTTTCCCGCGCGACACGGCGGACCCGCAGCCTGTCGTGGAAGGAATCCAGCCCCCGCCGCCCGTCCCGCAGCGCATCCTCCAGGGCGGGGAGCGCGCTTTTCCGGTACAGGGCGTGGAGCGGCACCGGCCCGGACTCCCCTTCCGGGACGACCACGTCGGAATCTTCCGCAAGAGAGCACAGGAACCGGATCAGGTCCCCCTTGACGTACGGCATGTCGCAGGCGACCACGAAGACCCGGTCCGTCGCGCTGTGGAACAGGGCGGAATGGATCCCCCCCAGCGCACCCATGCCCGGGAACCGGTCCGGGACAAGGCGGCACGGCATGAAGTCGTACTGCTCCGGCTCGACGCCGACGACGATGACCTCGTCGAACAGCTCCGCCATCTTCCGGTGGATCGCCTCGATGAACCGCCCCCCCCGGTACGGAAGCAGCGCCTTGTCGCACCCCATCCGATAGGAAGGCCCGCCGGACAGGATCGCTCCGGTGACGCCCGGGATCCGTCCGGATGCTCCGGATGTGGCGATCCGCTCCGGATGGGAGTAGACGTTGAACCGCCCCCCCCGGACGCAGCCGACGAGTGTGATCCCCCGCTCCCCGCAGCTCCGGATGGCCGACTCGGTCGGGCAGGTCTGCGAAACGATCGTGGAGACGCCCAGGAAGCCGGCTTTCGCCGCCACACCCGAGGAAACCCGCCCGGTGACCGCAAGGATCCTGCCGGAAAGGTCGATTCCCTTTAAAAGCGCCTCGCCCGCGATCCGGTCGACGGCGTTGTGCCGGCCGATGTCCTCCGCGGAGAGGAGTAGGCGCTCCCCGTCTCCCGCGCCCGCTCGGTGGATCCCGCCGTACTCGCGGCATCCGTCCTCGTGCCGCGCCAACGCCCCCATGGTCCGGAAGATCGCCTCAGGCCGGAAGAACGGGCCGGACCCCGGCAGCAGGACGCTTCGGACGGACACGTCCGGAGCGAGCGGGCCGGGCGCCTCTCCCCGGATCCGTACGCTCACGGAGCCCTGCTGCTCGAGGACCGTCAGGGAAAGAAGGTCGGCCGGCGTGCGGATCACCCCTTGAAGTCTGAGGAATCCGGAGACGAGGTAATGAAGGTCGTGCGGGGAGGCGAGCAGATTGGCGAAAGGCGCGCCGTTCACCGAGAGGGAAACGGAGAGTTCCGGAATCGGGGTATGGGAGACGGGGACCAGGCGGCGCCCGTCGTAGCGCAAGACCGCCGGCATGCCGCTCCCCGTCCGGTCGTCGTCGGGAAGCCTCGCCATACGACATTTATATCACGATGGGGAGTATTGCGTATTTTTACCGGAGGAGCCAAATTGGACGGATGTCCGGGGGACACGACAACGCGGAGACGTGGCGGCGCCTGGCGGACGGAAGGCTGTCCTGGGATGGGCTGCGGGCGAGAGCGGAGATTCTTCACGGGATCCGGTCGTTTTTCCGCCGCCGCGGATTCCTCGAGGTCGATCCGCCGATCGCCTCCCCCTGCCCGAACATCGACCCCAACATCTACCCGGTCCGGATCGAGGACGCCGCGGGGAAGGCGGCCCGCTTCTACCTGCACACCTCCCCGGAACTCGCCATGAAGAAGCTGCTCGCCGCGGGCTCCGGAAACATCTTCTTCCTGGGCAAGGTGTTCCGGGACCGGGAAGGGTCGCCTCTCCACTCCCCCGAGTTCACCATGCTCGAGTGGTACCGGCTCGGCAACGTCGAGGCCGTGATGAACGACGTGGAAGAGCTGGTCCGGGAACTGGCGTCGGGGATCTGCGGCGGGAAGGCCCTCCGCCGCGGCGGAAGGGAAATCCCGATCGATCGTCCCTGGGACCGCAGGGAGCTTTCCGAAGCGTTCCGGGAGCTGCTCGGAGCGGAAATGACCGACGGAGAGGGCTTGCGGGCCGCCCTTTCCCGGCGCGGCTTCCGGCCCGGCGCGGACGAATCCGCGGAGGAGCTGTTCTTCCGCGCGTGCATCGAGGCGATCGAGCCCGACGCGGCGAAGCGGGGCGCCTGCTTCCTGACCGGCTTCCCCGCCGCCCTGGGCGCGATGGCCCGGCGGCGCACGGAAGACCCCTCGATCGCGGAGCG
>JBFLWB010000042.1 GCA_040758155.1 Thermodesulfobacteriota bacterium | reverse complement strand
GCCGGAGCGGCTTCCTTCTTCTCGGGCGCCGGGGCGGCTTCCTTCATCGCCGGGGCGGCGGGGGCGGCTTCCTTCATCGCCGGGGCGGCAGCGGGGGCCGCGCCCTTCTCATGGCTCTTCGCGAACGCGAAGCCGGCCATCGACAAAACGAACGAAACGGCGACGAACAGGCACACGATTCTCTTCATTTCCATTTCCTCCACCAAGAGTTTTAGGATCTGTTTCGTTTCTATTCAAAGAGGATGCCAACCGGCATCTTCTTTATAAATAATCGACAAGATACGGATTTCCCGAAGGGGACCCAATCGCTCCCCCCCCCACGCCTTCCCCAAATAAAGCACGATTTCCCCATTTGAGGAATCCTGCGCCGCAAAGACATCAGGCAGGAATGATACCGAACTTTTTGAGGCGGTAGATGTAGGCCTTGTAGCTCATATGAAGGAGCTCCGCCCCCCGGACATGGACGCCTCCCGACCGGGCGACCGCCTGACGGAGCAGCTGCTCCTCGACTTTTTCGAAGTCCACGCCCTGTGCCGGAAGATCGAACGCCTTCGCCGGAACGGATTCCGCACCCTCCTTCAGCTCCTGAGGTAGCTCCTCCGTACCTATCGTTCCTTCCTCGGCCAGGACCACCGCCCGCTCTATGACCGAGGACAGCTCCCGGATGTTCCCGGGCCAGGGATAGCGCATCATCAGGCGCATTGCCTCCTTGCCGATCTGCCGGACGGGGGGAACCCCCTTCTCCCCGTGCTTCCCGAGGAAGTGTTCCGCGAGGAGGGGGATGTCCGAGATCCTCTCCCGGAGCGGCGGCAGGGTGAGCCTGACGATGTTGAGCCGGTAGAAGAGGTCTGCGCGGAACCGGCCTTCCCGCACGGCCTCCTCCAGATCCCGGTTCGTCGCGGCCACGATCCGTACGTCGACCGCGATGTTCTCCTTGCCTCCCACCCTGCGGATCTCCTTCTCCTGCAGGGCGCGGAGCAGCTTCGCCTGGGTTTCCAGCTTCACTTCCGCGATCTCGTCGAGGAAGATCGTCCCCCCCTCCGCCGCTTCGAACAGGCCGATCTCCCGGCGCATGGCCCCCGTGAACGATCCCCGCTCGTGGCCGAAGAGCTCGCTCTCGAACAGGGTGTCCGGGAGGGAAGCGCAGTTCACGGCGAGGAAAGGTTTCCGGCCGCGGCCGCTCATGGAATGGATGTTTCGGGCGACGACTTCCTTTCCCGTGCCGCTTTCCCCCATGAGCAGTACCGTGCTCTCGCTCCTCGCGACGCGGGGAAGGATCCTCTTGATCTCCCGGATCACGGCGTGCTCGCCCAGGATCGGGAAGGAGCCGGCGGACAGCTTCTCGGACAGCATCCGGTGCGATTCCCGCAGCCGCAGATTCTCGATCGCCCGCTCGATGATGATGAGCAGCCGGGCCCTGTCGACCGGCTTCTCGAAATAGTAGTACGCTCCTTTCTTGATCGCCTCCACCGCCGTCTGGATGGTGCCGTACGCGCTGGTGAGGAGGATGGGCATGCCCGGGGAACGCGCCAGGACGGCGTCGATCAGATCCTCCCCCGTCATGCCCGGCATGATCAGGTCGGTCAGCACCAGGTCGACCGCCTCGCGCTCGAGGGCCCGGAGCGCCTCGTCCCCGCTGCCCGCCAGCACGGCGTTGTACCCCTCGCTTTTGAGGATCGCCCCGAGGATCTCCCGCTGGTTCCGCTCGTCGTCGACGACGAGGATCGTCCCCTTCATGCCCGCCCCTCCCGGGGCTCCGCGCCCGGCAGGACGACCTCGATCCGGGTCCCTTTGGCAGGCTCCGAATCCACCCGGATCTCCCCTCCGTGCGCGTCGATGATCTTCTTCGTCAGGATCAGCCCCAGCCCAAGCCCCGACGGCTTGGTCGTGAAGTACGGCTCGAAGATCATCTTCCGGTCCTTCTCCTCGATGCCGACGCCGGTGTCCTCCACGACGAAGGCGTACCTGCCGTCATCCCTCGCCCCCCCCGACAGGCGAAGCTCCCCGCCGTTGGGCATCGCCTCGATCGCGTTGACGACGAGGTTCAGCGCGGCGCGCCGGACCATGTCCGGATCGACCGTCGCCTCCCCGTTTCCCCGGAAATCGCGGCGGCACACGATCCCGTTCGCGGCCATCCGCTCCCCCGCCATCCGCAGCACCCCTTCCAGGAGGTCCGGCATGCGGACCGTCGTCCGCTGCGCCTCGGGAGGACGCCCGTACATGATGAAGTTGGTCACGAGGTCGTTCAGACGCCCGATCTCCTCCTTGATCCGGACGATGACCTGCCGCTTCTCCTTCTCCTTCTCCGGGCAGGACGCCGGCGACAGCGTGTCGAGGTGGTCCACGGCGAGCCCGATGAAGTTCAGCGGGTTGCGGATCTCGTGGGCGACGCCCGACGACAGCTTTCCGAGGTGCGACAGATACTGGCTCTCCCGGACCTTTTCCTCGAGCTCCCGGTTCTGGCGGAGCCGGACGATCATCTCGTTGAACGCCCGGGTCAGCCGCCCCACCTCGTCCTTCCCGTCCACGGGGAGCTCCGATGAGAGGTCACCCGCCGCCACCTTTTCCGCCGCCAACGCCAGCCGCTCCACGGGCAACACGTACCGGGAGGAGATGCCGACCGCCAGGAGCAGCCCGAGGGAGAAGATCAGCAGCGTCGTGACGAACCGCAGGTAGAGGTTCCTCCGGATCGGCTCCGTGAAGTCGTCGATCTGCATCCGGGCGTGGATGTAGCCGAGCGATTCCCCGCCGACCCGCACGGGGACCACGAGGTCCTTGGACTGGATCTTCTCCCCGGTGACGTCGCCGAAGGACGCGGTGATCACCAGCGGCCTGGAGGGGAGCTTGATCCTCGCCTGCCGCCCGATCGCCCTCGGGTTGGTGCTGTCGATGACCGCCATCTCCTCGTCGATGACCGACACCTCCCGGATGCCGGATTTCTTCAGCGACGCCACGTAATGCTCGAGGCGGTCCTCTTCGGAGAGTCCCGTCGTAGTGAGCTGCTCCACGCTCACGCTGATCGCGGTCGAAAGCTCCAGGAAGCTCTTCTCGATCTCCCGCTTCAACGCCTCCCGCCCCAGGTAGTACGGGATGAACGTGGAACCCAGGGAAAAGACGAACAGGATCGCCATGACGAGGGTGAGCTTGTACCGCAACCCCCGGTCCCGGAACGGAATACCCGAAAATACCGACATCATTAAACCTCCGATGGAAACAGCCGCTTGACGATAACAGCCTAGCCCGCATTTCTCACCAGCGTCCGTAGCGAGGCGGTGGAGACGGGCGTGGATACAAGGCGTCGCGACCGAGGGCCCCGGAGGCGCACTTGAAAGTGCGTCGAGGAGCCCGACCGAGCGCAACGCAGTAGACATGCCCGTATCCGCCGCCGCAGTAGGAGGCTGGTGAGAAATGCGGGCTAAAACATCATCATTTTACCGCCTCCCGCCCCGTTCGCAATCCCGGGGGCTGTCCGGATGCGGTAAGATTCCGTGAAGACCCGAAGAGGCCGACGTTGCGAAAAGGCGCCAAAAACATCGCCAGGTTTCTCGCGTTCCTCCTGCTCGCCGGCGGAGCGGCATATGTATTCCTGTTCACCGAGACCGGGGAGATGTTCCGCACGGCGGAAGGCAGGAAAGCGCTCGTGGACGGGCTGGACCGCGCCGTCCGGGCGGCGGGCCCCCTCGGGCCGCTGCTGTTCATCCTGGTCTACGCGGCGGGGAGCATGGTCGCCCCCGTCACGCCTTTCACCATCGCGGGGGCCGTCATCTTCGGGAAGTTCTACGGGATGTTCTACAACCTCGCCGGCGACATGGCGGGCGCCACCCTCTCCTTCTTCCTCGGAAGGTACTTCCTGCACGGGATCGCGCGGGACATCCTCGAGACGAGGCTTCCCTGGCTCGACCGGAAGGCCGCGGAGGAAGGGTTCACGATCATCTTCTACCTGCGGCTGTTCTGGTTCCCTTTCATCGTGCTGAACTACGCGGCCGGCGCCACGCGGATCCGCTTCCGCGACTATTTCCTCGGGACCGTCCTCGGGATCCTGCCCTCCGTCTTCATCGTCACTTACTTCATCGGCGCGCTGAAGGATCTCCTCGCCTCCTACCGGGGACCGGCGGACCTCGTGACGCCCCAGATCCTCGTTCCCATCGTCCTGCTGATCCTTTCCTTCTTCATCCCCTCCCTCGTGAAGCGCCTCCGGAAATCCCCGGAAAGGTAGCCGCTTGATCTCCGTCGTCATCCCCGCCTTGAACGAGGAGGCCTCGCTGGCGGAAACCATCCGGTCCTGCAGGCGGGCGGGAACGTGCGAGGTCGTCGTCGCGGACGGCGGCAGCCGGGACAAAACGGTCGAGATCGCCCGGCGGCTCGCCGACGCGGTGGTCGCCGCCCCCATGGGAAGGGCGACCCAGATGAACGCCGGAGCCGCGGCCTCCCGGGGCGACACGCTCCTGTTCCTGCACGCCGACACGGCGCTGCCTCCCGGGGGGCTTGCATCGATCGCCGAAGCGATGGCGGACGGGGAAGTCGTCGGGGGGGCGTTCCGGATCCGGCTGACCCCGTCGGCCGCCGCGGGGCCCTACGCCAGGGCGGTGCTGCGGGCGGTGGGGCGCGGGATCGGCTTCCGCTCGCGCCTCTCCCGTTCGTATACCGGCGACCAGGCGATGTTCGTGCGCGCCGATGCGTTCCGGGCCTTCGGCGGCTTCCCCGAGATCCCGTTGATGGAGGATGTCGAGATGTCGCGGCGGATGCGGCGCGCCGGGAAGACCGTCCTGCTGCCGGAGGCGGTCGGCTCCTCGGGGAGGCGATGGGAGGCCTGGGGGCCGGCCCGGACGGTGTTCCTGATGTGGGGGCTCCGGATCGGCTACCTCCTCGGCATGTCCCCGGAACGCTGCGCCGCCCGTTACCGGAAGGGGCCGTCCTTCCTCCAGCCCCGGGCTAGTCGCCGCCGATGACGGGCTCCCACGTCAGCAGCAGCGGGGTGTAGGGATCGACGAGGTCCTTGTGGCGGGGCACGACCCGGACGGCAAAACCATAGCGCCCGCTGATCTTGCAGGGCACCTCCGCCCGGTAGATCTCCTCGTCGCCCTCCCGCCGTTCGTGGGCAGCGGTCACGATCACGCCGTCGCGAATCTCCCCGGCGGCCGTGTATGCGCCGTGGCGGACCTCCACGGACACGTCTTCCGGGGAAAGACCTCCAAGCCGCACCCGGATGGCCGCCTCGACGGCATCCCCCACGAGCATGTCCCGGTGCTTCCGCAGCTCGTCGACGCGGATCGACACGCCGGGCCACGCCGAAGTCACCCGCGACCGCCACGCCGCCAACTCCCTCGCGGCAGCGCTCCCGTCGGCGGAGAGGCGTCCACCCGCCCGATGGGCCGGCAGGTAGCACGTTTCCGCGTATTCCCGAACCATCCTCTGGGTGTTGAAGAACGCCCCCAGCCTGCGGATCGACGCCTTCATCATGGCGATCCAGGCGCGGGGAAGCCCGCCTCGGTCGCGGTCGTAGAACATGGGGACGATCTCGTTCTCGAGGAGGTTGAAGAGCGCCTCGCACTCCACCCGGTCCTGCTCTTCCGGATCCGCGTAGACCTCCCCGCTACCGATCGCCCACCCCACGTCGGAGGAGTATCCCTCGTCCCACCACCCGTCCAGGACCGACACGTTCAGCGCGCCGTTCGCCGCCGCCTTCATCCCGCTGGTCCCGGACGCCTCCAGCGGCCGCCGCGGCGTGTTCAGCCACACGTCGACCCCCTGGACCATGTATCTCGCCACGTTGATGTCGTAATCCTCGACGAAAACGATCCGGTCGCGGATCCTCGGGTCCGAGGCGAAATGCTTCACGGACCGGATGATCTCCTTGGCCGGGAGGTCCTGCGGATGCGCTTTTCCCGCGAAGATGATCTGCACCGGCCGATCCGGATCGGTCAGCAGCCTGATCAGCCGGTCCGGCTGCAGGAACAGCAGGTTGGCCCGCTTGTACGTGGCGAACCGCCGGGAGAACCCGATGGTCAGCGCGCCGGGATGGAGCACCTCTTCCGCTCCCCTCTGGAGCGCCGGCCCCGCCCCCTGACGGTCGAGCTGCTCCCGGAGCCGCTTCCTTGCGAAGAAGACCAGCCGCTCCCTCCGGGCCTCGTGGATGCGCCACAGCTCGACGGGGGGCACCGCCTCCACCCGCTCCCACACGGACTGGTCCGCCGGCTTCTCGAGGAACCGGGGCCCCATGTACCGCACGAACAGCTCCGCCATCTCGTGGCTGATCCACGACCGGGTGTGGATCCCGTTGGTGATGCTGCGGATCGGAACCTCCGCCTCCGGCAGCCCGGGCCACAGCTCCTTCCACATGCAGCGGGAAGTCCGGCCGTGCAGCTTCGCCACGCCGTTCGAGAACGCCGCCGACCGGAGGGCGAACACGGTCATGCCGAATTCCTTCCCCCGCTGGGGGTGGATCTGCCCCATGGCCAGCAGCTCCTCCCACGGCAGCCCGAGCGGGCGCGCCTCCGGCTCCAGGTACTTCCGGAGGAGTTCCGGGTCGAACTGCTCGTTCCCCGCCGGAACCGGCGTGTGGGTGGTGAACACGCTCGTTGCGAAGACCAGCTCCCGCGCCTCGGCGAAGGATAAATTCCGGGAGGCCATCAGGTCGCGGATCCGCTCGAAGATCAGGAACGCGGAGTGGCCTTCGTTCATGTGATACACGGTGGGGACGCGTCCCAGCGCCTTGAGCGCCCGCACTCCCCCGATGCCGAGAAGGATCTCCTGCCGGATCCGCATTTCCCGGTCTCCTCCGTAGAGGGTGGAGGTGATCTCCCGGGAACGGTCCGAGTTCCCCCGGATGTTGCTGTCCAGGAGGTACAGCGGCGTGCGTCCGACGTCGACGCGCCACACCCGGGCCCGGACCGGCTCCCCGCCGATGTTGACCTCGATCTCCACCGGAGAGCCGTCCTTCCGGATCTCCATGGAGACCGGCATGTTGTACCAGTCGTTGTCCGGGTAGAGCTCCTTCTGCCAGCCGTCCAGCGACAGGATCTGCCGGAAATACCCTTTCTGGTAGAGGAGCCCCACGCCGACCAGCGGCAATCCGAGGTCGGACGAGGATTTCAGGTGGTCGCCGGAAAGCACCCCAAGGCCTCCCGAATAGATCGGCAGCCCCTCGTCGATCCCGAACTCGCAGGAGAAATACGCCGCCTGGAATTCCGCCTCCCCGCCGTGGGATTCCGAGAACCAGGAAGGCGCCTGCAGGTACTGCTGGAACGAGCGGTAGACCCGCTCCACGTTCGCGACGAAGCTTTCGTCCTTCGCCGCCGCTTCCAGGTCCGCCTGCGGCACGGAGCCCAGCATCTGGACGGGGTTCTGGTACGACCTCTCCCAGAGGACCGGGTTCAGGCGGATGAAGAGCTGCACCGCCTCCCAGTTCCAGGAGAACCAGAGGTTCCCGGCGATCTCCCGGAGGGGAGCGAGCGCCTTCGGGATGTTCGGCCGGACATGGAAATGGCGGATCCGCATGGGGCCCTCCCCGGGGCGGCGTCAGGCGGTCTCGATCGACTTGAGTCCCGCGAGGCCGAGTTTTTCCGTCATCGCTTCGCGCAGCTTGTACTTCTGGATCTTCCCGCTGGCGGTCGAAGGGAACGCGTCGAGGAAGACGACGTACTTCGGGACCTTGTAGCGGGCGATCATCCCCTTGCAGTAGTCGGTGATCTCCTCCTGCGCCGCCTCCATCTCCGGCCGGAGGCGGACGCAGGCGACCACTTCCTCGCCGTATTTCTTGCTGGGGACGCCGACGACCTGGACGTCGAGCACCTTCGGGTGCGTGTACAGGAATTCCTCGATTTCCCTCGGGTAGATGTTCTCGCCGCCGCGGATGATCATGTCCTTGGCCCGGCCGGTGATCTTGTAATATCCGAGCTCGTTCCGGACGGCGAGGTCGCCCGTGTATAGCCACCCTTCCGGATCGATCACGCCGTCCGTCGCCTCCGGCATCTTGTAGTACCCCTTCATCACGAGGTAGCCGCGGGTCGCCAGCTCTCCCTGCGCCCCGGTCGGAAGCTCCTTCCGCGACTCGGGGTCCACGATCTTGACTTCCGTGTCCGGCATCGGCCGGCCGACGGTGGTCACGCGCAGCTCGATCGGATCGTCCGTCCGGGTCATCGTGATCCCCGGCGACGCCTCGGTGAGCCCGTAGGTGATGGTGATCTCGCGCATGTTCATCTTGTCCATCACCGCCCGCATCACCTCGATGGGGCAGGGCGAACCGGCCATGATCCCGGTGCGCAGGTGCGACATGTCGTACTTCGACGGCTCCTTCGCGAGCTCCTCCAGCTCGGCGATGAACATCGTGGGCACGCCGTGGACCGCCGTGCAGCGCTCCTTCGTGATCGCCTCGAGCACGGCGGGGGGCGAGAAGCTCTCGACCGGCACCATCGCGGCCCCGCGGGTGACGCAGGCCATCGTGCCGAGGACGCAGCCGAAGCAGTGGAAGAACGGGACGGGGATGCACATCCGGTCCGCGGCGGTGAGGTTCATGCAGTCGGCGATGTTCGCCGCGTTGGCGACCAGGTTCCTGTGCCGGAGCATGGCGCCCTTGGGGAATCCCGTGGTGCCCGAGGTGTACATGATGCAGACGACGTCTTCCGGATCGCAGGACGCCTCCTCGGCCTCGAGTGCCCGGATCGGGGTCTTTTCCGCCATTTCCTTCATCTCGTTCCAGTTCAGCATCCACGGGTAGCGCTTCTCGCCGATGTGCACCACCGTGCGCAGATGCGGGAACTTCTCGGAGCGGACGCGCCCCGCGGACGCGTCGCGGACCTCCGGGCAGATCTCGAACAGCGTGCCGGGATAGCTGACGTCCTTGAATCCGTCCGAGAGGATCAGAAGCTTCGTGTCGCTCTGGCGGAGGAGGTATTCGAGCTCGAACGGCCGGTATTGCGTGTTGATGGTGATGAGAACCGCCCCGATCCGCGCGGAGGCGAACTGCAGGATCAGCCACTCCGGGACGTTCGTCGCCCAGATGCCGACGTGGTCCCCCTTCCGGATCCCGAGCGCCATGAGGCCGCGCGCGACGGTGCGGCATTCCTCCCGGAACTCCCGGTAGTTCAGGCGCAACCCGCGGTTCACGTACACCATGGCGTCGGAATCCGGGTATTGCGCCGCAATCTCGTCGACAAGCCTTCCGATCGTGATCTTCTTGCAGTCCACCGGCGTCTCCTGCGGGACGATCCCCGAAAAACAAATAAAACAATCAGGTAATCGTAATCGACCGCCGGGGGGAGAGTCAAACGCGGATCGGCGGACGGCGCAGCCCCGTCCCTTCGGCTTTTCCTAATACTTTTCACGGGAAATGCCGAAGAAACCGGTGGAATGGAGCGAAACGCCGCATTCGGACCGATGATCGATTCGTCGCCGCTCCCCATCGTGGCCTACGACACCGCGGGGGTGGTGACGCATTGGAATCCCGCCGCCGAGAAAACGTTCGGCTGGACACCCGCGGAGGCCGTCGGAAAGCGGCTCCCCATCGTCCCCGCGGAATGCCAGGCCGAATTCGAACGCCTGCTGAAACAGACGGCGGCGGGGGAAGCGTATCTTGAGAGGCTGCTCGACCGCCGCCGGGCCGACGGTTCGCCGATCCGGGTCTGTTCCTCCGCCGCCCCGCTCCGGGGCGCGGACGGAACCGTTTACGGCGTCGTCGAGATTCTTCGTGAGATGCCCGGCCGGAAATCGGAGGAGGAAACATCTTCCCGCCTGACGACGGCGATGCGCCAGGCGGGAGACGGCATCGTCGTGACCGACGCCCGGGGCGCCATCCTGTTCGTCAACGCCGCATTCGAGCGGAGGTCCGGATACCGGGAGGCGGAGCTTCTCGGAAAGCATTGGGAGGCCATCGGCCGGAGCGAGACGTGGCGCGGCAGGCTGGACGGCCGAAAGAAGGACGGCACGCCGCTCGAAGAGGAGGCGGTCGTATCCCCCGTACGGGATCCGTCAGGCAGGATCGTATCCTGGATCGGTATCCAGCGCGAGGCGCTACCCGGCCGGAAAGCCGCGGGGCCGCCGGCCCGCGACGAGCGCCCGGATCCGTCCGACGGCCGCCGCCGGATCTTCCGCCCCGGGCCCGTGGACGTGAACGGCGTCCTTGCGGGCATGGACCGGATGCTGCGCCGGCTCGCCGGCGATGCGGTCGAGTTCTCGATCGGGCCGGGACGCGGAGCGGGAAAAGTGATGGCCACCGAGGGCAAGCTGGAGCAGATGCTCGCCGCGCTCGTGGTCCACGCGCGGGGCATCGCCTGCCCGGGCGGCCGGATCGCCCTCGGAACCTCCGGATTGGAGCTGCCCTCATCGGGATCCGCTTCCCATCCTGGCATCCCTCCCGGCGGCTACGTTCTGCTGTCGCTCGAGGCGCAGGGAAACGGCACACCCCCGGGAAGCTGCGCCTTCCCCGACGCCGCGGGCGGGATCGTCAAGGAGTTCGGCGGCCATTTCCGCGCGGCATCCGCGGAGCGCGGCGCAAGCTGGTTTGTCTACCTGTCGAAGGCGGACCCGACGACGGACCGGCGCGACGCAGGCGATCGGAAGGGGCCGGAGGGTCTGGTTCCCGGAAACGAGACGATCCTCCTCGTGGAGGACGAGGACGTCGTCCGGCTTCCCGCGCGGGAAATCCTTCGGACCTGCGGCTACACGGTGATCGAAGCGCGCAACGGCAAGGAGGCGCTGGTCCTTTCGGGCGCGCACCAGGGGAGGATCCACCTGGTGGTGACGGACGTCGTCATGCCGAAGATGGACGGCCTGGAGCTCGCCAACAAATTGCAGTCCGGCCGGCCGGACTCGCGGATCCTGTTCATGTCGGGCTACACCGACAGCGAAATCGGCCGGATCGACAACCCGAATACCGGGATCGCGTTTTTACAGAAGCCGTTCACCGCGGAAGCGCTCACTCTCAAGGTCCGGGAAATCCTCGACGCTCCCTGAATTCCATCCCCGCTCATCCCTTCTCCGCGTGTCCGCCGAATGCGTACCGCATGGCGGACAGGAGCCGGCCGGCGAAGTCCGCCCCTCCCCTTGACGAAAACCGCTGATACAGGGCGGCCGTGAGGACCGGGGCCGGGACGCCCTCGTCGACGGCCGCGTGGACGGTCCATCGCCCCTCTCCCGAGTCGGATACGCGCCCCTCGAACTTCGACAGCTCGGGATCCTTGTGCAGGGAGGCCGCGGTCAGGTCGAGGAGCCAGGAGGATACGACGCTGCCGCGGCGCCAGACCTCCGCGATGTCGGCCAGGGGGAACCGGAAACCGCTCCCCGCCCCGCCGGCGCCCGCCTGCCGGAGGATGTTGAACCCTTCCGCGTACGCCTCCATGAGCCCGTACTCGATGCCGTTGTGCACCATCTTCACGAAGTGCCCCGCGCCTGCCGGGCCGCAGTGCAGGTAGCCGCCCTCGGCTTCGGCCGCCGCCCCTTCCCTGCCGGGCGTTCGCGGGGCCGATTCCATCGGGGGCGCCAGCGCCCGGAAAACGGGATCGAGCCGGCGGACTGCTTCCGCGTCGCCGCCGATCATCAGGCAGTACCCGCGCTCCTTCCCCCACAGCCCGCCGCTGGTCCCGACATCGACGTATCGGATCCCCGCCGCGGAGAGCTCCGCCGCTCGCCGGATGTCGTCCGCGTACCAGGAGTTGCCGCCGTCCACGAGGATGTCCCCCCGTTCGAGCCGCGGGGCCAGCGCCGAGACGGTCCGTTCCACGACGGCCGCCGGGACCATCATCCAGACGATCCGGGGTGGCGCCAGTCCGCGCACGAGGTCGTCGAGCGTGGCCGCCCCGGCCGCCCCTTCCCTTTCCAGCGCCGAGACCGCCTCCGGAGCGAGATCGTGGACGACGCAGCGGTGCCCCGCGCCCATGAGCCTGCGGACCATGTTGGCGCCCATACGGCCGAGCCCGATCATTCCCAGCTCCATCGCTCACCCCCTTACCGTGTTCCTTCCTGCGGCCATACCATTTTAGGGGATTCCGCGCCGGACAGGACGCAAACGGACCGGTACCTTTCGGGAGGAACGACGGTCCGGGGCCCTTCCCTCGAAAGCCCGTATAGGACCGCCGAGAGGACGAACAGCGTCACGGCGACGTACGCCATGTCCTTCTGCAGCGCGAAGGCCGCGACGGAGAACGCGATGCGTATCAGCGGAGTGGCGATCAGCATCAGGAGGCCAAGCTGGATCACGCCCAGGGGATTCAGGGAAGCGGCTTCCCGGACGATCCCGGCCACGCTTCGGAGCTCCGGCGGCTCCCCTCGAAACACCCGGTAATCGGGAATGGCGCCTCCGCACTCGTCGAAGTACATGACGCCCCCCGTCACCACCATCGCCGCCGCGAGCACGATCCCCCACCGCAGGAGTCCCCCGATGATCCGCTGCAGCCGATCGTCGCCCCATCCGCCCATTCGCACCCTCCCTATATCCTGCCGGCCAGGCCGTTGTAGATGAGCTGCGCTCCCATCGCCAGAATGACCAGGCTGAACACGATCCTCAGGACCCGCGTGCGGACCCGTGCCAGGACCTTTGCCCCGATCAGGGAACCGCCGAGGACCCCGAGCATGACCGGCATCGACAGGACCGGATCGATGTAGCCGCGCGCCAGGTAGATGCCGGCGCTGGCGGCCGCCGTCACGCCGATCATGAAGGTGCTGGTGGTGGTGGAGACCTTGAACGGGATCCGCATGACCTGGTCCATCGCGAGCACCTTGACCGCTCCCGAGCCGATCCCGAGGAGGCCGGACAGCGTCCCGGCGACGAGCATCAGCAGGAACCCGCCCGGGACGTTGCGAACGCGGTAGGGTTGCGGGCCTTCGGGCGCAGGGTAGCTCGAGTCCATCTTCAGCCTGGCGGCGACGGGATCCGCCGCCTCGGTGGGCGGATGCTCCGGCCGCGGCCGGTTCGTGAGATATGCCGAGTGGAGGAGGACGGCCCCGAAGAGGACCGCGATCGCGGACGGGGAGATCAGCCCCGCGAGGTACGCCCCGGCCATGGCGCCCACGGTCGTCGCGACCTCGAGGAACATCCCGATCCGGAAATTCGTGTAGCCGTCGCGCACATATGCCGCGGCGGCGCCGGAAGACGTCGCGATGATCGTGATAAGCGACGTGCCGATGGCGTACCGGATATCGACGCCGAGCAGCAGCACCAGGAGAGGGGTGACGACGATGCCGCCCCCCAGCCCCGTCAGCGAGCCCAGGAATCCCGCCGCGACGCCCCCGACGCAGGCGACCAGGGAGAATTCCGCAAGATTCAGATCCATGCCCCGCCTT
This sequence comes from Thermodesulfobacteriota bacterium, assembly GCA_040758155.1. Lineage (NCBI taxonomy): Bacteria > Pseudomonadati > Thermodesulfobacteriota > Thermodesulfobacteriota bacterium. The sequence continues at coordinate 18,376 of JBFLWB010000042.1, read as the reverse complement.
TCCGCGCGCGATCCGGATTTCCTAACGGTAGGAAACGGATCCCGGGGGGGGAGATTCTCCCGGGAAAGAAATATATCCGTCGTGCGGAGGGGGCGGCTGCGGTCGCCTCAGCGCTTGCGGGCGATGTTGACGGGGATGCCGGTAATGCGGTTCTCCGGGGAGACGATCATCCTGGTTTCTGCGGCGAACCCGGCGGATTCGAGGCGCCTCACGATGTCCGCCCCGTAGCTGCGGAAGGCGAGGACCTTGCCGGTTCCCCGGATCCGGTCGGAATTGTACTCCGGCTCCATCCTGTGCTCGATCGTGCCGTCCGGGCGGAGGACGGCCCGCTCCATCGTGACGGGATTCCGGGTCATGGGGACCGTGAACACGAAATGCCCGCCGGGGCGCAGGATCCGGTGGATCTCGCGGAATCCCTTCATATCGTCCGGGACGTGCTCGAACACCCCGGTGCACGTCACCAGGTCGAAGCGGCCGTCTTCAAGCGTCAGCTTCTGGACGTCCTGGCAGGGAACGCCTCGTTTCGTCTTCCCGGATCCAATGTCGTCGAAATACTCTGAGAAATACGCGGAGGCAGCGCGTCCCGAAGACCGACCCGCCGATCCGCGCGATAGGCCACCCGCAGAGGTTGCAGATTCCCCAGGGGGCCTTCATATCGCCGACCGTAGCCTTACGAATGCCATGTCCCCATGGTACACGCATTGCAAGGAACATAAAGAGGTCGCAAATTGCGACCTCAAAAGGAAGACCATGCCTTTACCTATCGAACGAATCGAGGTCCGTATTCTCACGATCCGGGGCCACCGCGTCCTGCTGGACACCGACCTTGCGGAAATGTTCGGCGTACCGACAAAACGCCTGAACGAAGCGGTAGGGCGAAATATGGCAAGATTTCCAGAGGATTTCATGTTCCGACTGACGTCGGAAGAGAGCGAATCTTTGAGGTCGCAAATTGCGACCTCAAAGGGGCGGGGCGGACGGAGGTACCTCCCCTATGCCTTCACGGAACAAGGTGTGTCGATGCTCTCCTCCGTTCTGAACAGCGAACGCGCTATTCAGGTGAACATCGCCATCATGCGGGCATTCGTGGCGCTCCGCCGAGCTGCGGCTTCCCACGCGGCCCTCTCTCGTCGCCTGGACGAATTGGAACGCAAACATGGCGTTCACGATGAACACCTTAAGATCGTTTTCGCGGCTATCCGTGAACTTATGGAGCCGCCGAAGACACCTCGGCGGCGGATTGGGTTCTGACGAGATCTGGCGCAGGGAAAAACAGGCCCCGGATCCGGTTCAATCACATCCTATGCGATGCCGGTCCACGTCCTTGAAATCACAAACTGTGATATTAAACACGAACTTGAAGTCACAATATGTGACTTCAAGTTGGGGCGGGCGGCGGATCGGATTCCGAGGAAAAAAAGGGCCAGGCTGTTACGCCTGGCCCCTTGAGAAATCTGGTGGAGCTGAACGGGATCGAACCGTCGGCCTCCTGAATGCCATTCAGGCGCTCTCCCAGCTGAGCTACAGCCCCACGATATGCAGCAAAACAAGATACCCGAACTCGTCAAAAAAAGCAACCGTCCGCTTGACAGTCGGCTGCGCGAATCACTCTCCCGCCAGCAGGTACACGGCGGTCTCGGCGAACAGGTTCGGCAGGACTCCTTTCAGCACCCTCCCCTCCGCATCGTTGGAGATATAGATCCTCCGCTCCACCCGCACGCCGTGCGACTCGCAATATTCGTCGAAATCCCGGACGGAGCAGAAATGGATGTTGGGCGTGTCGTACCATTCGTACGGCAGGAACTTCGTCTTCGGCATCCTGCCGCGCAGGAGGAGGTACGCCCGCAGCTTCCAGTAGGCGAAATTGGGAAATCCCGCCACGGCCTTCCGGCCCACCCGCAGCATCTCCCGCAGCACCACCTCGGGCTTCCTCACCGCCTGGAGCGTCTGGTTGAGGATGACGTAGTCGAACGACCGGTCGGGCCACTCCGCGAGCCCAAGGTCGATGTCTCCCTGCATCACCGCGAGCCCCTTCCCGATGCACGCGCGGACCCCCTCGTCGGAAATCTCGATGCCGCTCCCCCGCACGTCCTTCGTCCGGACCAGCTTCTCGAGGAGGGAGCCGTCGCCGCATCCGAGATCGAGCACCTTCGCGCCCATCGGGACCAGGTCGAGGATGATGTCGTGGTCGATGCGGCCGCCGCCGGAAACCATGCGCGTCACCCTGCCGCGCGGCGGACGCCCGGGATCCGCAGCGCGATCCCGGCCAGGTCGTGCAGGATGCGCGCCGTCGCCCCCCAGATCGCATGGCGGCCGTAGTCGAGGAAATACACGAGATAGGGCTGTCCGAGGAAGGTCGTCTCCGCAGAGCGGTACAGGGAGAAGTCGGTGAAGGCCGACAGCGGCGCGTCGAACAGCTCGGCGACCTCGAACTCGTCCCGCAGCGACGGGGAGCCCGCCGGGATCCTGACGACGAAGGGCTGAATGAAGAACCCGGTGACGGTCGGCACCGGCTCCATCGACCCGATCACCTCCACCACCTCGGGGCGGATCCCCAGCTCCTCCTCCGATTCCCGGAGCGCGGTGGCCAGAAGGTCCGGGTCTCCGGCGTCCCGGCTTCCGCCCGGGAAGCAGACCTGCCCCTTGTGATGAGGAACGCGCTCGGTGCGTCGCGTCAGGACGACGCGGATCTCCTTCCCGTCAGCGAACAGCGGGACGAGGACGCCCGCCTGGCGGAGCGCAGCGGGGGGAGGAATCGTCCTGTCCGCGGGCGTCAGCGCCCTTTTCAGCTCCGCGAAGAAGCTGTCCGGCCCCTCGCTCCCCCGGATCACTCGCCCCCCGGATCGACCACGGCGAGAAGCTGCCCTTCCTCCACCCGATCGTTGACTGCAACGCAGATCTCGCGGATGACGCCGGCGACGGACGATTTCACGGCGTTCTCTGTCTTCATGACCTCGATGTTCAGGATCTCCTCGCCCTTCCGGACGCGGTCCCCTTCCTTCAGCTCCCGGCCCTTCGTTCCGATCCGCCAGACCGTGCCGTTGACGGTCGCGCCGATCTCCCCCCGGTTCCCCGGGGTCGCCTTCCGCACCGTCTTCTTCGCCGCCGCCGCCTCGGGCATGTCGACGTGGAAGACGTGCATGATGTTGTCCACGGACAGCACCACGTCCTTGACGCCGCCGATCCCCTCGCCGATCGAGACGAGAGTGATCACGTGGGGCTTGCCCTGGATCGAGATCCGGACCAGGTCTCCCGGCTTGCGCAGCCCGTCGAGCCAGACCTTCGTGGGAAGGACCGTGGTATTCCCGAAGCGTTCGCGGAACCGCAGGAAATTGATCGCGGCCTTCGGGTGCATCAGGTACAGGAGGAACTCTTCCGGCGTCGCCGAGCGGCCCAGCTCGGCCTCCATGACCGCCTGCGCCGCGCCGAGGTCCTCGTCGGGGAGCAGGGAAAGCGGATCGAACGGGATCCTCTCCGCCCTGACCTTCTCCGTCCACCCGTCCCCGAAGACGCTGCGGTAGACCCAGTCGGCGGGCCAGCCGAAAGGCAGGGGGCCGTATTTCCCGAGCAGCAGGTTCTTCAGGTCGTCGGTGGCTCCGGCGTAGAGCCGCAGCATCACGTTCTGGTCGGCGTGCGACAGCTCCTCGAACCGCTCCCCCGCCTCGAAGAAACGGTCGAGGACCCCGAACAGCCGCTTTACGTTGGACTCCCCTCCCTCCTTGTGGAACCGCTGGAGCGTGCCGGCCCAGGTCGTCCACGTGATCTGGGAGCCCGGAGTGACGTCGAAATACTTGATGATGCGGTTCCCGTACGACATCCCCTTCAGGATGTACGGCATGAGGTCGAGGAATCCCCCCTTCTCCGCCTGCTCGAAGGAGGAGGGGAAGGCGCCGCCGGGCATCCGGTGCTGGGTGACGTCGCTTGAGAATCCCTTGAACTGCGACTCGAACCGCTCGTAGTTCCGGATGAAGCCGCGTATGACCTCGGACGCATCGTCCGCGCGCTTCATGTCGAAATGGACCTCGTGCCCGAGCTCGCGCAGGTACCGGACGAGCGGGCGAACCGGCGGGTGGCCGTAGAACCGGGAGAAGGCGTCGTCGGTGACGTCGAACATCTTCGCCCCCGCCTCCGCCGCCGCCGCCATGGCCGGCATCGCCAGCCCGTCGGTGGAATGCCGGTGGTACAGGACGATGAGCTGCGGGTGCTTCTGGAGGATGGCGTCCACCAGCCGCCGGATCCGGGCCGGGCTCCCGACGCCGGCCATGTCCTTGATCACCAGGACGATGTCCCGGGTTCCGCCGCACAGCGTCACGATCTCCTTCATCACCTTGAGGTAGTACGCGTCGGTCGTCTCGGCGGACTCGGTGAAGGAGATCGCCGGCGAGAAGATCTTTCCCGCCCGAAGCACCTCCTCGGCCACAGGCGCCATGTTGGGGACGTAGTTCAGGAAGTCGAAGCATCGCCAGACGTCGACCGTAGGGAGGAAAGACTCCACCGCCAGCCGGACGATGTTCCGGGGGTACATCCGGTACCCCCACAGGTTCGTCCCGCGGACGAGCGTCTGCGTCAGGACGTGCGGCATCCGCTCCGCGAAGAGGCGCGCCTCCTCGAACGGGTCGATCATGTTGTTCATCATGTCCTGGTGCAGGCGGGCCCCGCCGTGGGAATCGATGGCGAAGTATCCGGAGGCGTCGTAGACCGGCAGCAGCCGCTCGAGGTCGTGGAGGGTGAAGCGGTTCTTGAAATCGCTCTGGCCGGTGTCCCGCGGCCCCGTGCCGACGAGCCAGATGGCCTTGCCGTCCCGGATGTTCTTCAGGAGGTTCCGGTACCCCTTCTTCATAGCGCTTGCCGACATGCGTCTTTCGTCCTCCCCCTCACTCGCTGTACGCGTTGCGGCCGAGGCCGGAGATCTCGGCGACGAAACGGGCCACCTTGTAGATCTCCTCCTCCGATTCCACATAGTCGGTCAGCTTCGCGAAGTTTTCCTCGATGAACCCCGTGTGGATCTTCCCGGAAACGAAGTCGGGGTGCTCCATGATCCGCTTCAGCAGCGGGATCGTCGTGCGCACCCCCCACAAGTCGAACTCGCCCAAGGCGCGCCGCATCCGCTCGATCGCCGTGATCCGGTCCTTCCCCACCGAGCACAGCTTCGCCAGGAGGGAGTCGTAGTACGGCGGCACCTCCCAGCCTTGGTAGATCCCCATCTCGCTGCGGACGAACGGGCCGCTGACCTGCCGCAGGAAGGTGATCTTCCCGAAGGAGGGGGTGAAATTGTTCTTCGGGTCCTCCGCGTTCACGCGGCACTGGATCGAGTGCCCGCGCAGCGAAACGTCCTTCTGCCGCATCGTCAGCCGCTCCCCCGCGGCGAGCTTGAACATCTTCCGGATGATGTCGAACCCGCTGATGAACTCGGTGACGGTGTGCTCCACCTGGATCCGCGTGTTCACCTCGAGGGCGTAGAACTTGCCGTCCTCGTCCACGAGGAACTCCATCGTCCCCGCCGTGACGTACCCGATGTCGCGCATCGCCTTGGCGACGATCGTCCCCATCTTCTCGCGGACCTCGGGGGTCAGCAGGGAGCTCGGCGCCTCCTCGACCAGCTTCTGGTGCCGCCGCTGGATGGAGCACTCGCGCTCTCCGAGGTGGATGACGTTGCGGAACTTGTCCGCCAGGAACTGGAACTCGATGTGGCGGCCGTTCTCGATGTACTTCTCCGCGAAGATCGTCCCTTTCCCGAAGGCCTTCTCCGCGACGGAGCGCGCCGATGCGAGGCTCTCTTCGACCTCCTCCGGCCGGTTGACCTTCTGCATCCCCTTCCCGCCGCCGCCTCCGGCCGCCTTGATGAGGATCGGCCACCCCACCCGGTTCCCGAACCGGATCACTTCCTTCGGGTCGTCCACGTCCTCGATGGCCGGCGTCACGGGCACGCCGGAGGCCGCCAGCGCCCTGCGGGCCTGGATCTTGTCGCCCATGATCCGCATGACCTTCGCCGAGGGCCCGATGAAGGTCATCTTCTCCTTCTTGACCGCCTCCGCGAAATCGGGGTTCTCGGCGAGGAAGCCGTATCCCGGGAAGACAGCGTCGCATCCGGTGTCCTTCGCCGCCCGCAGGATCGCGTCGATGTCGAGGTAGCTCATCGAGGCGGGGGAAGGCCCCAGCCGCACCGCCTCGTCGGCGAGTTTCACGTGGAGAGAGAGCGCGTCGCAGTCGGAGTACCCCACGACGACGGGGATCTTCAGCTCGCGCGCCGGCCGGATGGCGCGGCAGGCGATCTCCCCGCGGTTGGCGATGAATATCTTCTTGAAGCAGCCCATAGGGATCTTCCGCCTTATTCGATGTCTTTTCCCGTGAGGATCGTGAGCGCCTCACGGTATTTGAGCGCGGTCTTCTCCACCACGTCCGCGGGCAGACGCGGCCCCGGGGCCGTCTTGTTCCACGGAAGGGTCAGGAGGTAGTCGCGCACGAACTGCTTGTCGAAGCTCTTCTGCGGCCCTCCCGGCCGATACTCGTCGGCGGGCCAAAACCTCGAGGAATCGGGGGTGAGCGCCTCGTCGATCAGGATCAGCCGGCCGTCCGCCATCCCCAGCTCGAACTTCGTGTCGGCGATGATGATACCCTTCGATAGCGCGTACGCGGCGGCCTTCTCGTACAGCCCGACGGCGATGGAGCGGACCTTCTTCGCCGTCTCCTCCCCCACGATCCCGACCATCCGCTCGAAGGAGATGTTCTCGTCGTGCTTCCCCTTCTCCTCCTTGGTGGCCGGCGTGAAGAGCGGTTCCGGGAGCCGGTCCGACTCCTGCAGCCCCTTCGGAAGCTTGATGCCGCACACCTCGCCGCCCTGCCGGTATTCCGCCCACCCTGAGCCGGACAGGTACCCGCGGACGACGCACTCGACGGGGAACGGCTCCGCCTTCCTGCACAGCATGGAGCGGCCGCGCAGCGTCTCCGCGTGCGGGCGCGCGGGGGCCGGGTACTCCTCCACGTCGATGCTGATCATGTGGTTGGGGACGATGTCCTCCAGCATCCGGAACCAGAACGCGGAGAGCTGGGTGAGCACCTTCCCTTTCCCCGGGATCCCGTCCGGGAGCACCACATCGAAGGCGGATAACCGGTCCGAAGCGACCAGGAGGATCTTCCCGTCCACCTCGTAGATGTCCCTGACCTTGCCGCGCCCGACCGATTTCATGCCGGAAAGATTCGTCTCTACCACCGTGGCCTGCGTCACGCCGGAACCTCCGGAGCGATTTGATGGAAACCTAAAATATAACAGAATTTCGAAAGAAAATACCAACGGAATCGGTGGTTCAGAGGGAGAGATCTTCGTTCAGAGGACCCTCCGCGTTCGCCGGCGGTATTGGCAGGCCGATACCGGCGAAAAAGCTCCCCCGCGGCTGGATTCCGTGGGAAAATATTTGATTAAAGGGAGGATCCGATGATCCGCGGAAGGATACCGCTGCCCGGGCTCGTCCCGGCAATCGCAGCCATTTTCCTGCTCTACGCTTCCACCGCCGTCGCCGGGAATCCGGACACCCGGTGGAAAACGATCCAGGGGAAGACGGCCGAGGACGTCATCCACTACGATCCGTATAGCGTGATCCCTTCCGGGCCGGACAGGATCCGCGTACAGGTCGCGGGGTTCGGGCCGGACCGCGTTCCGCGGAAAGCCGTCGAGGAGTACGACTGCGCGAACCGGATCGTGCGCGATGTCGAGGTCGTCGTGGAGAAGCCCGGAAAGCCGGCCGCGCACACGTTCTCGCCCTCGGACTGGCGCGACGTCCCGCGCGACACCCCCCGGGGGGAGCTGCTGAAGACCCTGTGCAGGTAACCGACCGAATCGCTTAAGATCATCTCCCGCCGGTTGAGCCTGAAATTACCGCCCTCAGCTTCGGCATAGTGGCATCGGCGGGAGGATACATCCTGCCTGCGCCCGAGGCGATAGCAGCTTCTCTTGCGTATGCCGCCTTGACGGCGGACATCACCTCGTCGGCGTATTTCCGGACCCTCTCTTCCAGCTCTCCTTTTTCCGAGTCGATGTATTTCTGCCCGAAGATCGTCCGTGTCCGGTTGTCGACGAAGATCACCGCTGCTCTGCTCTCCCCGATGCGCACCTTCACCGCGGAGATCTCCAGCACCGCCCTGCGCCCGGCATCGTCCAGCAGCGGGAAGATTTCCGCGCGGATCAGTGTCGGGATCGCGAAGGCCAGATCCCGCACCTCGCCCTCCAGGAAACGCATTGGTGCGTATCCGGGATACTTCCGTTCCAGCTCTCCCGCGTCCGTCCGAAAATCGCCGGAAAGAGATCCCCCACGGAGGAATCGCACATGCAGCGGGGCATACCTCAGCCCAGCCTGGAACAGCCTGTCGATCCGGTCGATTTGGGCCTTCCGCTCCGCAATCCCTTCCGGAGGCAGCATGTACGGCGTCAGGGGCTCCCTGTGCGCATAGAGTGCCTGGGCGTTCCTCCCCTGGGTCGGGACGTCCATGGACATCGGTGCGGAGAACTCAAGGAACAGATTGTCGTCCGTGTTGAGCGCGCCACCCGCGCCGAACTCCTTCATTCCCTTCGTCCCCATGACGAAATAGGACAGGAAGTCCTCCGTCGATCCCATCTCGACGCTTTTCAGGTCGTCCAAGACGCCCGGGGCGGCGATCCGCCTCGCCAGGTCCGTCTCGTCGATCACGATCGGTTCGTTGCTCCCCACGAGCTCCGCGTCGTTCCGCGTCAGCCAGAGCATCGTGTGGGGGAAAGTATCGGTGAAGGTCCTCACGACGCTTTTCAGGTCCTCGACGCTCAATTCGTAGATCGGAAGCCACTGGCACATGATGCCGCCCGGCCGCAGCCGGCTTGCAGCCAGCCGGAAATACTCCGACGTGTACAGGTACCCTGCGCCGCTGAACCACGGGTGGATCGGGTCCGCGGTGATGACGTCGTACCTTTCCGTCGTGGTCATCAGGTGGTTCCGTCCGTCGTTGAAGACGATCCGGAGCTTCGGGTTGTCGAGCACGGCGTGGTTGTATTTCGAAAACGTCCTGGCGACCCCCAGGACCTTCGGCTCGATCTCCGCGAGGACCAGTTCCTCCGTTTCCGGATGCACTGACGTCGCCCCGAGGGTCATTCCGCTACCTGTGCCCAGGACGAACACCCGCCTCGGATTCTTGTTGAGCAGCATCGGCAGGTGCCCGAGCGTGTACTGGCACTGTACTCCTTCCTTCTGGTCCGAGGCCTCGATCCGGCCGTTCGTGATGAACGCCTGCGAGCCCCCCTTTACCCGGATCGAGCTCACCGTCGCATTCACGCCTTCCGCGTAATAGAGAACGTCGGTGTTTTCCATCGCGTCCTTCATGTTGAACTCGGTGTCGAAGGCCTCCCGCGTATTGTTCCGGTATATGGCGAAATACTTCGTGTCCCACATCCTTCCCATGTCCGGACGGAGCGCCGCAACGGCCAGGACCACGGCCATGGCCGCGGCGGCACCCCATGCGGCAGCAGGGCGGCGCGACGCGGCGGATGCGACCAGGATCCCCGTCCCGATGTTGACCAGGGTAAGCAACTGCAGGGACCGCTCGATGCCGAACACATGGATCAAGAGGAATCCGCTGGCGGCGGCTCCAAGGATCGCGCCGACGGTGTTGTAGGCGGAGACCTCACCGATCGCCTCCGCTGCCGACCTCCCGGAATCCGCCCGGACTTTGCCCGCCAGAGGGAATGCAACCCCCATGAAGAATGCAGGGACGAACATGTGGGAGAACGCCACCGCGAAATTCGCGCCCTGGCGGACCTGGAACTCGCTGATCCCGGTGCCCAGCAGGAAGTTCTGGATGCGGATCGCGTGGGAAGGAAGGTCGCGGATGAAGTACGTGACCACGAGCGCCGCGAGCCCGATCAGGACCTGGACGGCTCCGAAGAGCGTCATGGCCCTCCCCGGCGTCCCGCATGCCCCCGGCATACCCCGGGCCAGCAGGCCGAACGCTTTGGCGCCGAGAGCGATGCCCGTGAGAAAGGACACCAGCATGACGGTGAAGCTGTAGACGCTGGCTCCTACGACCATCGACAGGACGCGGGTCCAGAGGACTTCGTAGCCGAGCGCGCAGAAACCGCTGATCCCGATCCCCCAGAGGATCAGCCGGGCGGATAACCGCGGGAAGCCGTCGCCGGCATCCGCTGGCAGGCCCCCTTTTTCCCCGGTGGCAGAAGAGGGCCTGCGATCCGGCGAACGCCGGGAAAGCACGACGGACGCCAGCCCGATGGCCGCGTTCGTGAGGACCGCGATCGCCGAGGTGCCGGTCACCCCGAAGGCCGGGAGGAGGACGAAACCGGCGAGCAGGGTCCCCGCCACGGCTCCCAGCGTGTTGAACCCATAAAGGAAGGAGACGTGCTCCCTGCCGCTCCCGGCCCTCTCCGATGCGAACCTCGTCAGCACGGGCAGGGTGCCCCCCATCAACGTTGTGGGGACGATCATCGCGACCACGGCGAATAGCACACGGAAAATCGACAGTGCCGCCGTGTTCTCCCCCGCGATGCGGGCGAGGGGAACGTACAGATGCGGGTACGCCGCGGCAAAGAGAAGGAAGACGATGGCGAAGACGGCGATGCCGATCTCCAGCAGTCCGTAAACGCGCAGCGCGCTGCGTACCGTTTCCACGCGTTTGCCGAAGACGTAGCTGCCGAGGGCCAGCCCCGCCATGAACACGGAAAGGACAGCCGTGACGGCGTAATGGGACCCGCCGAAAACGAGCTGCAGAGAGCGCACCCACACCACCTGGTAAGCCAGGGCTGCGGCGCCGGACAGGAAGAACAGGAGATACAGGAAAGGGATCAAGCGAAGAAAGCCGCCCGGGTCATTCCGTGATCAGGAACCCGTCGATCCGGTTGTTCCCCCTGTCCGCGATGAACGCGGCCCCGTTTTCCGTGACGCACATCTGAGCCGGGTATCGGAGGAATCCCTCCTTCCACCCCATGCTCAGCCGCCGCCCGCGGAAGGACCCGTCCGGCCCCAGGATGACGACCCCTGAACCGTTCTGGTCGACCAGGTAGATCCTCCCGCCCTTGTCCGTCGCGATGGATGCGGGAAAATACGCCTCCTCGTGCAGGCTTTCCGTCAATGGAGTCGCCTCGGCGGCCCCTTTCGCGACCCTGTACACGCGCTTTCCCACACTGTCCGCAAGGTAGATGTTCCCGGCGTCGTCGAGCGCAAGATCCGACATGAATCGGTGGTCCCTCGGAAAAGGGATCTCCCGGATCGGTTTTCCGACCGGGTCCAGCACGAGGACCCGGGCGGAGGAGACTTCCAGAAGGTACAGATTGTCGTCCTTGTCCACCCGCAGGGACCTCGGGACAACCGCCCCCTTCACATCTCCCGCGGGAGCGACGTACCCGACGAATTCCCCGGCAGGGGATATGCGCACGATCCTGCGCGTGCTGCCGTCGAGGGCGAGGATCTCGCCCCTGGAATTCATCTCCACCCGGATCGGGGACGGCAGCTGCGGGACCGCGATGACGCCGCCGGGGGTCCACGTCTCGCCCGCCAGCGTGTACCGCAGAAGGCGCCCGTTGCCGGTGTCCGCAATCACGAGGGAATTACCGCGGCACGCCGTCCCCTCCGGCTGCCGGATCGCGCCCCCTTTTCCGTCCACGTAGATCGGGGCCGTCTGCCGGAACTTGACGGTCTCCGCCGCGTGAAGGCCGGTCGCGGCGGCGATGAGCGACGTGGCGAAAAGCAGCTTTCCTATGTCGATGCGCATTGGCTCACCTCTTGAATTGTTCGTGGCACTGCACGCAAAGCTCCATCTTGACGTCGTACCAGGCGAAACGCTTCTGGTCCGACCCGTGAGGCGCGTGGCAACTGATGCAGTCCATCGTGAGGTTCCGGTTCCGCTGGTCGACCGCCTTCTCCCCGATCGGATGCGAGGAGTGCTTCTGCCAGTCGTGGCAGGTCCCGCACAGGTTGATCTGACTCGTGTTGTCGAGCAGGAAAACCAGGTTCGACGAATGCGGACGATGGCAAACGGTGCATTTCCCATCCGCGGCGGGCTTGTGCTTGTTCGCGGATCTCGCCAGTTGCGTCATCGTGTCCTGGTGGCATTCGGCGCACAACTTCTTTTCCGGTTCTTTCAGGAGCGCCTTCTCCGGGGACGCGTGCGGACGATGGCAGTTCCGGCACGCCTCCTTGTCCACCAGGGGCCAGTGGATCCGCTTCTTTCCCTGGATCTCGTTCATCGTGTCGTTGTGGCATCCGCGGCAAAGGTCCAGTCCCGCCTTGCGGGTCTTGAGCGCATCCGGGGAAGAGGCGTCCGGGTGACACTGGCCGCACATCTTGTTCGCGACGGGCTGATGCGGCTTCCCCCAGAGGATCCCGCGGCTGTCGGATCCGTGGGGATCGTGGCAGGAGGAGCAGTCCGACTTCGCCACGGGATACCCGGCGTGCGCCTTGCCGAACGCGGGAACGTCGGGCTTGTGGCACGCCACGCAGATACCCGGCACGGCGGTCTTTAGAAGCGCGGGAGTGGATGCGGAGGCGTGCGGCGAGTGACAGCTCAGGCACCCTTTATCGACGGGATTATGCTTGAACTTCGCTCCCGCGACCCGCTTTGCGATGTCCTGGTGACAGCCGAAGCAGAGCTGGTTGCCTGCCGCCAGGAGGTTATTCCTGTTTTTCGATGCATGCGGGTCGTGGCATTTCGCGCAGTCGCCTTCCACGGCCACCTTGTGCGCGCTGCGCGCGTTTGCCGGAACGATTCCGTCGTGACACGAGAAGCAGATCCGGTTCGGGTTCCCCGCGAGCAGTTTCCCGTGGTCCGAAGTGTGGGGATTGTGGCAGTCGGAGCAGTCACCCGCCTTCACGGGAGTGTGGACAAAGGGCTGCTTCATCTTTTCCTTGAAGGCGTCATGGCATTCCAGGCAAACCTTCCCCTTGGCCCCGGGCTTCAGCCGGAACTTGTCCTGGGCGTGGGCCGACGATATCGCCGCCATGGAAACGATCGCGACAAGCACCAGCGAGGTCTTGGTTCGAAGCGTCATGGTTTTTCCCCTGTCATCGCTTCGCCGGGAGGTGGCAGTCCTCGCAGGACCGCCCGGCGAACGGAGCGTGCACTTTTTCCTTGAAGAACTTCGGGTCCTTCGACGCATGAGGCGTATGGCAGCCCGTGCAGTTCATCGCCGCCGGATCGATGTCGAGGTGAGCCTTTCCGAACGCGGCGTCCTTCACGTTGTGGCACTCGGAGCAGAGCGCGAGCGCAGGTTTCGACAGCAGGTTCCCCTGCGCCGTGAAATGGGGCCCGTGGCACCGCAGGCAGTCGCGCCCGACGGGGGAATGGGTCTTCTCCTTCTGCATCTTCTCCTTCAGGCCCTTGTGGCAGGATAGGCACAGGTCCGGCCCCTGGACCAGCAGAAGACCTTTTAGCTTGGCCTGATGGGGGTTGTGGCACTTCGTGCACTCCCCCGTCGAAACCGGTTCATGGCGGCTCTTGCCGCCCTTCAGGCCTTCCTTCAGCTCGGAATGGCACTCGGAGCAGACCTTGTCCTGCTTCGCGACGAGCATCCCCCCGAAATCGGAGGCGTGGGAATCGTGGCACGACCGGCATTCCCCGCCTTTGAACGGGTCGTGCACGATCGATCCGGGGGTCTCCTTCATGAGGTCCTTGTGGCATTCGGCGCAAAGGGCCGCTCCGGACTTCTTGAGGATCTTTCCGCCGTCCGCGCCGTGGGCGTCGTGGCATGCGCTGCAGTTCCCCGAAAGGACCGGCTGGTGGATGCTCTTCTTCACGAATCCGGACGCCGCGTCGGCGTGGCAGGTGTAGCACACCTTGTCCTCGCGGTCCTTGAGAATCCCCGGGAGGTCGGATCCGTGGGGGTTGTGGCAGGAGGAGCAGTCCCCCTCCGAGAAGGGCGGATGCTGCCTCTTCGCCTTGAGGGACCCCTTGACCTTGGCGTGGCAGGTGTAGCAGAGATCCGCATCCTTCGCGGCGAGGAGTCCTTTAACGGCCGCGGCATGCGGCTTGTGGCAGGAAAGGCACCCCTTCCCCTTGGTAAGCGCCGCGTGCTCCTTCGCCACCATCTTCCCCTGCTCCGAATGACACTCGAGGCAGAGGGCGTTGCCGCCCCTGGAAAGCAGGTCGGTGTTCGTCGATGCGTGCGGATCGTGGCAGGAGAGGCACTCCCCGCCCTTGAAGGGGGCGTGCAGGACCGTGCCCCCGCCTTTCAGTCCGGCCTCGTCGTGGCACTGCAGGCAGAGCTTCCCGCCCTTCTCCGTCGTCGAGAAAGGGGTCTTGGAATCGGGGGCCGGGTGGCAGGAGTCGCAGCCCTTTTCCGCGACCGGCGCATGAGCGCTGGTCATTAACAGCTTCTCTTTGGAGGAGGAATGCGGGTCGTGACACCCCGTGCAGGTTTTCGATTCGACCGGATAGTTCCCGTGCGCCTTCTTGAAGGACCCTTTGCCCGGATCGTGGCAGGAGAGGCACAGAGGCGTTTTCGCCTTGACGAGAAGATCGGCCTGCGAGGAGCTGTGGGGGGCGTGGCATACGCGGCAGCCGTCCTTCTGCAGGACCGCGTGGACCACCTTCTTCTGATAGGTCTCCTTCTTGTGACACTGGTAGCAGGCCTCCGGGCCTTCCGCCTTCAGCAGGTGGCTACCCTGGGAGCCGTGCGGGTTGTGACAGGAGGCACACTTTCCCGTTTTCAGAACCGTGTGCACCTTCGGCTGGTTCAGCCCCAACTTCTCCTTCGAGTGGCACGAGTAGCACAATTCGTTGCCGTCCTTCTTCAGGAGGAGTTTCGGGACGATCCCGTGCCGAAGGTGGCAATCCTCGCACTTCCCTTCCTTCATCCCGGGGTGCAGCGCCTTCATGGGGAGATATTTCTCGGAGAACTTCTTGTGGCAGTCGAGGCACCCTTTCCTCTCGAACTTCCTCGGCTGCGCGAAGGAGGAGCCGCGGGCGGCGAACCAGATCGCCCCCGCGAGCGCGAGGATGATGCCAAGAAGCAGAAGGGTCCGTTTGCGTAAGATGGTCGTCATGCGGTCTCCCGAATCGATCATGGGGATTTCACCTGGCGCCGGGATTGACGATCCGGTCCAGTTTTTTCCCGGTGGCGAAGATCTTCACTTCCGAGGCCTTGCGAAGCTTCCCTTCCCAGTCCCGCAGCACCCGCTGGGTCTTTTCGTTGTATACCTTCTTCTCTATCCCGCTCTTCACCGATTCGAGCGGTATCGGCCGGGACGGAACCCGTTCGCGGAGGACAAGCACATAGTGGGCGGCGGCAGGGTCGGTGTACAACCGGTACTCCCCGGGCTGCGCTCCGAGGACAGCCTCCTTCACTCCGGCGGGAAGGCCCGAAAGCTCCAGCATCTGTCCTTTGAGGTCGAGGAGGTTTTTCACCTTGGCCGGGTCGGCCTGCCCGTCGGCGTTGGCTCGCAGCCATTGCAGGTCTGCGCCGGAGCGCAGCTTTCCGATCGCGTTCTCGGCGTGTGTCCGGTCGGTGAAGGCCAGGCTGTCGATCCGCGCCATTTCCGGATACGCGTAATCGGCCGCGTGCTCCATGTAATAGGATTTCAGCTCCTCCTCGGTCACCTTGACGTCGGAAGCGATCACCTTCTGCACGAATGCCCCGAACAGGAGCCCGTTCCTGTTTTCCTCGGCCTTGACCCGAAAAAATTCCGTGCGCTCGAGTTTCTGGATTTTCGCCTCCTTGAGCGCGACCTGCCTGTCCAGAATATCCTCGAGCACCTGCTCCTTCCTTCGGTTAATCTTCTTTCTTTCGGCAGCCCGTTCCGCGCCGTGGAAAAACTTCTTCTCGATGGCAGCCGTCAGGGCCGCCACGGTCAGCGGCTTTTCTCCCTTCACCGTCGCCACGACGCGCTGGTCCGCGCGAAACTTGTCGAACGACGCCCCTTCCGCCTCATAGTCGACCTGGTCCAACACCTTCCGGTCGATCCGGGCATATTTTTTCCTAAGCCCCTTCGCGTACGCTTCCAGGGCGGCCGTCTTTTTCGCCTGCAGCGCGGCATTTTCTGCCTGCTTCCTGGCCGCGTTGTCCTTCGGGTACCGGACACCCTCCAGCTTCAGCAGCGAGTACTGGTTCCCGATCCGGATCGGGGGGCTCACTTCCCCGTTCTTCATGCGGGCGACGACCTTGGCGACATCCGGGGTCAGGGAACTGAATTTCAGGTACTCCCCCTTGGCGCTCCCCTTCGCTTCCCCCGCTGCGATCCTTTTCGCTGCCAGCAATTCGAATTTCCCGCCGGCCTTTACCTCTTCCGCCAGGCGCTTCGCCTCCGCTTCTCCCGCGAAGAGCAGGGAGGACACCTTCACCTCTTTCACCGCCTCCCTGTACCGCTTCTCCACTTCCTTCGGATCGGCCGTCCGGATGTTGCGCACCTGGAACCCGTACAACATCCCCCGAAGGGTCTGTTCCGCGAACGATTTCTCGGCGGCCTTTATTTCCGGAAGCTCGTCGAGCCCGATGTTGTGCGCCTCCTGGAGAACCAGCTTGGCGTTGATGAGCCGCTCCAGCAGCTCGGAAGGATGCGGTATCGCCCTTTTTTGGGTATTGTCCGCCATGTCGCCGTGGAGTCCCTGGAGGACGCGGTCGAACTCTTCCAGGAAAAGCGGCTCGCCGTTGATGCTGGCGAGCGCAGGTTTTCCGCCGACGAGAGGCAGGTCCGACATCGCCGGAGACGCTTTTCCCCAAGAGGGATGAACGATGGACAGGAAAAGAAGCGCAAATGGAGCGGCGAACCGGTGAATTCGTTTCATTCCATACCTTTCTTGCTTCGTATCCGGGAAATATCCGCAGGATACTACGTAGTGGGAATTGTTATTATTTATCATAATTTAACCTGTCCGCCGCATCCCGTCAAGCGCATTATTCCGGGAGACCGAACGCCCTGGTCATCTTCCCGACCGCGGAACGGGTCATCTCCGTCGCCATGGCGTGAGCGGTGTTCATTTTCCCAAGGTTGAAGAAATACACTCGGTCGTCCCCCTCGTTGTAGCTGGAAGAGGACCATACGACCTGGCGTGTTTTCATGTCGAACACGCGCGCGGAAAACTCCACCCTGGGGTTCCCCGACCCGCCCGTGTAGTCCTGGTACTCCGTCACGATGCCGGTAAGCACCAGGTCCACGTTCATGGCGGCGTGAAGGACGTCCGCCTGGGGAAGGGAAAGCCCCCCCTCCATGATGGTCCTGGACTGCAGCAGCACCTGGCGGACTTCCCCCGGCTCGATCACCCCGAACGTCTTCCTGCCCGACAACGCCCGGATGAAATGGCTCGCCATGATCTCCCCGGCGTTCCTGCGGGTGCTTTCGTTCCGGAACGGGAGGACGGCGATCGAAAAGGACTCCCTTCCCCCGGGCGCCTCGGGAGCGACGCCGTGGGAGCTCTTCGGGAGGAACCTCCTCTCCGGCGACCGCGCGAACGGCCCGCCTTTCCCGTCAAGGTATCTCATCAAGGAATCCACGACATGCCCCTTCGCCCTCCCCCATAGGACGGCGGGATCGCTCACGAGCCCGAGGAGCAGCAACCCCGGGTCGTCGTTGCCGGACAGCCCCGCGCCGTCCGCCCACAGGATCTCGGAGCTCCGGTGGGTGGAAACGAGCCGCGCGGACAGGGCGGCCGTCGGGGGCGGCGCCTCGTCCATGAGCTCGAGCATCGGGAACAGCACCGCCCCCGCCCCCGTTTCTTCCCGCAGGGCGGATCCCAGTTCCCGGCTCATGCCTCCGGTATGCCGGACCCGGTGCTTCTCGAGGAATTTCTCCAGCAGCTCCTCGCCCAGGATGTTCAACCCTTTCCGCTCCAGGTCCTGAAGAATCGATCTTTTCACGGCCAGGATCGAAACCGGCATCCCGGTGAGATTCTCCACCGGCATCACGGCGATCAGCGATTTCAGCCCCGCGGTCAGCTCGATCCGGTATCCGGCCGACCAGCCGGTGTCGACGGTGTTGCCGATCGCATCCCTCACGACCACCTTGATCCGGTATATCCCCGGATCCCTCGGGGACCAGTCCCAGGAAGGCGATAGTCCCTTCTGCTCCGCCCGTTCGCCGCTGTCGTCGGAAATCCAGAAGGAATATTCGCGGTCCCCTATCCCCCCCGCCGCATCCACCTTCCATCGGATCGTGGACATCGCCGCCGCCTGCGGGGGGAACCTGTCGGGGGATGCGGACCGGATCTCCAGTTTCGGCGCCACGCGGTATTCCGCGGACCACCCGGTGTCCACGGCGTTGCCTATCCCGTCCCGGGCCACCGCCTTTACCTTGTAGGATCCGGGTTCCTCCGGCGACCAGTCCCAGGCGAGCGCCGGGCCGGCCTGGACCTGACGCTCCTCTTTCCCGTCGTGGATCCGAAACTCGATCGAGCGGCCCCCCACGCCGCCGGCGGC
>JBFLWB010000041.1 GCA_040758155.1 Thermodesulfobacteriota bacterium | reverse complement strand
AAGAGGACCTTCTTCAGCGCCTCCGCCCGGTCGAACAGCGGCATCTTCAGGTCGTCCCAGTAATAAAACTCCGCGTCCGAGAGGCGCGCGCGCAGCACCCGCTCGTTCCCCGCGATGACGATCCCGGGGTCCGGCACGGACATGTTCGACACGAAGGCGAACTCGGGGCGCAGCGCCCCCCGCTCGTCCTCGAAGACGAAATACTTCTGGTTGTTCCGCATGGAGGTCACGAGGATCTCCCGCGGGAGCGACAGGTACTTCGCCTCGAACCTCCCCGCCATGACGACGGGGAACTCCACGAGGTTCGCCGTCGTCTCCACGAGCGGCTCGTCCTCCGCCCACTTCATCCCCGTCTCGCGCTCCAGCGCGCGCAGGCCGGTCCGGATCCGGTCCTTGCGCGCGTCGAGGTCGACCAGAACGGAGGCCGCGGCCAGCCCCGCCTCGTAGGCGGCCGGCGAGAGGAGCTCAATGGCCCCGGGGGCGAGAAACCGGTGGCCGTAGGTCTTCCGCCCCGCGTCGACGTTGCCGTACCGGAACGGGATCACCTCCTCCCCGTGCAGGGAGACGATCCATTGCACGGGCCGCGCGAACCGGACGTCGAGGTCCGCCCAGCGCATCGACTTCCTGAAGGGGATCGACGGAAGGAACTCCGTCACAAGCTTCGGAAGGACCTCCCGCGCCGGGCGCGCGGCCTCCTCCCGCACGAAGCCGAGGTATTCGCCCCGGTCCGTGGGGAACACGGAAAGCGACTCGACCGCGATCCCCTGCGATTTCGCGAATCCGGCGGCGGCCTTCGTCGGCTTCCCCGCGGCGTCGAAGGCCACGCTCTTCGGCGGGCCCAGGACGGTCTCGCTCCTGGCCTCCTGGCGCTCCGAAAGCCCCCGGACGATGAACGCCAGCCGCCGCGGCGTCCCCTGGATGTCGATCTTCCGGAAGGAGAGCCGGGCCTTGCGCAGCGCCTCCTCCAGCAGCCTGCTTCCGTTCCACAACGCGGGGCCGATGAATCCCGCCGGGATTTCCTCGCAGCCGATCTCGAGCAGGTAGTCGCGTTCCATGATTTACCGCCCCTCCCCGCGGGGGACTTCGCCGCCGAACCGCCCCAGCAGCGGGAATCCCATCTCCTCGCGCGACCGGAGGAACCCCTCCGCGCACAGCCGCGCCAGGTTCCGGACCCGCCCGATGTAGGAGGTCCGCTCCGTCACGGAGATGGCCCCGCGCGCGTCGAGCATGTTGAAGGCGTGGGAGCACTTCAGGCAGTAGTCGTACGCGGGAAGGACCAGATTGCGCTCGAGGAGCGCCTGGCACTCCTTCTCGAACATCGCGAACAGGGAGAACAGCATCGGGATGTCGGCCGCTTCGAAGTTGTAGCGGGACCACTCCACCTCGCCGCGGTGGTGGACGTCGCCGTAGGTGACGTCTCCCACCCACTTGAGGTCGTAAACGTTGTCCACGTTCTGCAGGTACATGGCGATCCGCTCGAGGCCGTACGTGATCTCGCCGGAAACCGGTTTCAGGTCGATGCCGCCGCACTGCTGGAAATAGGTGAACTGGGTGATCTCCATCCCGTCGAGCCACACTTCCCAACCGAGCCCCCAGGCGCCCAGCGTGGGAGACTCCCAGTCGTCCTCCACGAACCGGATGTCGTGCTTCATCGGATCGATGCCGACCGCCCGGAGGGAATCGAGGTAGATCTCGACGTAGTCGCAGGGGCACGGCTTCATGATGACCTGGAACTGGTAATAATGCTGGAGCCGGTTCGGATTCTCCCCGTACCGGCCGTCCGTCGGTCGGCGGGAAGGCTCTACGTACGCGGTGTTCCACGGCTCGGGGCCGAGCGACCGCAGGAATGTCGCGGGGTGGAACGTTCCCGCGCCGACCTCGGTATCGTACGGCTGATGGATCACGCACCCCTTGCCAGCCCAGAACCGCTGCAGGGACAAAACGAGGTCTTGGAAATACACCAGAAACCTCCCGGCGGGAAATATCAGGAAAAGTTACACCCCCCGGCGCGGATTGTCAAGACAAATCATTGGAATAATTGAAGGTTTTGGATTCCGCGTCCGGTCAGGCCCCGCCGAGGCTTCGGAGCGGTTTCCCAAGGCAGTACTCTATATATTTGGGTATAACCTTTTGTAATTCCTCTTCTATTCCGTCCGGCACCCGGAGCCGCTCCCGGGCCGCCCCGCCTCCCGCCAGGAGCGCCCTCCACGTCCGGACCGCCCCCAGCGACAGCGTCATACCGTCTCCTGTCGCGCAGGCGTCGCACAGCAGCCCCCCTTCGGCGGGCAGGAACCGATACCTGCGGCTGTCGGTCCTCCCGCATTTACGGCACTTCGACAGGTCGGGCCCCCAGCCGCCGATGCCCAGGAAGCACGCCTCCGCCCTGCGCGCGACTTTTCCCGGGGACTCCCCCGCCGTCAGCGCGCGGAACCCGTCGAGGAGGATCTCGAACGCCTTGGGCTTGGGCCCCTCCTGAGGGAACATTTCCGCGGCCAGTTCGAGAAGATAATCCGCGTGCCGGACCCGCTCCCACTCCTCGACGATCGGCCAGAAGCTCGCGGAGACGGAAGCCGTCGACAGGACGGGGATTTTCCCGGGGACCTCGGTCCAGACGATGTCCAGCAGGACATAGCGCTGGAGCGTCCCGCCGAACCGCTTCCGGCTTTTCCAGGCGGATTTTCCGAGGATCGAGACGACCCCGGCCTCCCGTGTGAAGAAGGAAAGGCGCCGGTCGGCTTCCCCCATGTCGACGGCCCGGACCAGGAAGGCGGGGGAAGCGTGGAAGGAGCGCTCGCCGGCTGCCCCCCCGCGGCGCATTACGGGTATTGGACCTCCACGACCTGGCCGCCGGCGCCGAACGGCGGAAGCCGGTTCCCGTTCAAGGTGCCGACCACGCCTCCGGCGTTTCCGATCTTGAGACGGATGCGCCGGTTCGCCTGGATGCTGATTTTGTCTCCCATATACAGCGTGACGTCGATGGGGTCTCCGTCGTCGAAGCTGTACATGAGCCAGGTGTGCTCGCTCGCCTCCAGGAAAAGCTGGAACGGCCCCGTGAGCGGACCGCCGCCCCCCACGGCGGACACCGTCGGGTGCGGTCTGGCCGCGTTGTCGGGAACGGCGGCGGGATCGATCGCCGCGGCGCCGGCGGTCGCGGGAGCGTTGTCGATCCCGGGGACGGCCGCGGGCGCCGCCGAGATTTCGGGGGCGGGAACGGGCGCGGGCGCCGCCGGCGCGGCGGGCGGCGGCGCGACCGGGCGGGCCGGTCCCCGCATGGAAACGTACGCCAGGACCACCCCCACGAGGAGCACCACTCCGGCCGCGAAGACATAGGAGGTCCGGCGGCTGCCGCGCTCCCTCTCCCGCTCCAGCCATTCGGGCCGGGATTGCGGCTGCGGGCGCGCTTCCGCCTCCTGCCGCTCCGGCTGCGCCGCCAGGATGCGCTCGTACTCCGCGAGGACAGGGCCCGGGTCCACGGAGAGGTACTTGGCGTAGGAGCGGATGAAGCCGGCGGAGAACACCTTCTCCGGCCAGCCGGCGTAATTGCCCTCCTCGATTCCGCGGAGGTATCGGTGACTGATCCGCAGCGCGGCACCGGCGTCCTCGATGCTCTTCCCCATCGACTCCCGCCGCGTCTTCCAGGATGCCCCGGCATTGCTCACGGTCTGCGCCCCTCCGATTCGAGCACCCGTTTGAACGCCTTCTCCGCATCCGCGGGGCGCTTCATCGCCGTGTACACGCGCCCCAGCTCCATCCACCCGTCCGCGTAATCGGGCACGATCCTGACGAGCTTCAGCAGCAGCGTCTCCGCTTCCGTCCACCGCCCCGCCTTCCCGAGCAGGGCGGCCAGGCCCAGGTACGCCGGGGCGTACGCCTCGTTCATCCGGATCGCCAGCCGATACCGCTCCTCCGCCTTCGCGGCGTCCCCCTTGGCGCGATACGCCTCCGCGGCGTTGTAGACCGCCCATTCCGGCGTCTGGTACCGGACGTCCGCCGCGGCGGTCTCGAACTCCCGGATCGCTTCTTCCCATGCCTGCCGGTCCGCCAGGACGATCCCGAGGTTGTTGTGCGCGTCGCCGTAGTCCGGCCTCTTGTCGACCGCTTCCCGCAGATGTTTCTCCGCGTTCTTCCCGTCGCCGCGCGCCCGGTAGGCGAGCCCCAGCATCATGTCGATCTCCGCGTTGTCCGGGTCGAGCTCCGAGGCCCGCATCAGCTCCCGCATCGCCATCGGGAGGTTGCCCTGCTGCAGGTAGGTGACTCCCATCCGCATCCGCGCGTCCGCCTCGCTCTTCCTGGCCGCGGCTTTCCCGCCGGCGCACGCCGCGAGCAGGATCGCGGCCGCGCAGAGCGCCGGGAGGAGGACCGGGATGCGCCGCGGCGGCGTCACAGGTGTCTCCCGATCAGGAGCGAAAGCCGCTTCCGGGCGGCCGCGGGGATCTTCTTCGGGTCCGTGATGACGGCGTGCTTCGGCGCCTCGCCGCATCCGCAGCCTTCGGGGAGCGGCATCGCCTTCGCGACCGCCCGCACGATCTTCCTCGAGTTCTCGACGTTGCGCTTCAGCACTTCGAGGATCGACCCGACCGAGACGTCCTCCTCGGTCCGGTGCCAGCAGTCGTAGTCGGTGGCCAGGGCGAGGACCGCGTAGCACAGCCCGGCCTCGCGGGCGAGCTTCGCCTCGGGCATGTTGGTCATGCCGATGACGTCGGCGCCCCACTTCCGGTAGAGGTTCGACTCGGCCCGGGTGGAGAACGCGGGCCCCTCGATGCAGAGGTACGTCCCGCCGCGCCGGACCCGCCGGACGACCTTCCGCGCCGCCGCGTACGCGATCCCGGACAGCGCCGGACAGACGGGGTCCGCGAAGACGATGTGTCCCGCGACGCCGTCGCCGAAGAACGTGTTCTGCCGGAGCCTCGTGTTGTCGATGAACTGGTCGACGACGACGATGTCTCCCGGACGGATCCCTTCCTTCATGCTCCCGACCGCGGAGATGGAGAGGACGGCGTCCGCCCCGATCTTTTTCAATGCGTAGATGTTCGCGCGGAAATTGATGCCGGAAGGAGGGATCCGGTGCCCGCGCCCGTGGCGCGGGAGGAACGCGACGGTCCGCCCCTCGAGCTCCCCCACGGTCAGCGCGTCGGACGGGGCGCCGAACGGCGTGCGCACGGAGACCTGCCGGACATTCTTCAGGTCCTCCATCCCGTACAGGCCGGATCCGCCGATCACGCCGAGAATTCCCGACATTCCCCTGGCTGCCCCTTTCGTGGACACTCCTATGAATATAGGAAGATCGGACGGCGCCCTCAACCCTTATTTATCGTGTGGAAGATTTTTTTCTTTAACGTCGGCGCATAGTTGCCCGCATGCGGCGCGGATGTCCGCACCGCGTCTCTCGCGGGTGATCGTCTGGATCCCGCCGGCAAGGAGGATGTCCCGGAACCGGTCCACCGTTTCCTGCGGAGGGGGGCGGTAAGGGGATCCCTCCTGCGGGTTGTACGGGATCAGGTTCACCTTGATCCGCGCGCCCCGGAGCAGGCGGACGAGCGTCCCCGCATCCTCGGGCGCATCGTTCACGCCGGCCAGCAGGACGTATTCCGCTGTGACCTTCCGGCCGCTCTGCAGCGGGATCCGCCGCATCGCCGCCAGCAGCTCCCGCAACGGGTATTTCCGGTTCACGGGCATCAGAAGGGAGCGCTGGGCTTCCCGCGTGGCGTTGAGGGAGACGGCGAAGCTCACGGGGTATTTCTCCGCCAGCGCGAGCATCTCGGGGAAGATCCCCGCGGTGGACACGGTGACCCGCTTGCCGGAAAGGCCGAAGCCGAACTGGGACAGGAGGATCTCGATTGCGCGGGAGACCTCGCCGACGTTCCGCAGCGGCTCCCCCATCCCCATGAAGACCACGTTCGACAGCCGCTCCCCCCGGGCCGCGAGCCGCCTCGACGCGTGGCAGGCCTGATGCACGATCTCCGCCGAGGTCAGGTTCCGCCGGAGCCCCATCGCGCCGGTCGCGCAGAAGCCGCACCCGAGCGCGCACCCCGCCTGCGAGGAGACGCAGAGCGTGCGCCGCTCCTCGTCGGGGATCAGCACGCTCTCGACGGCCTCGCCGTCCTCGAGCCGGAACAGGTACTTCTCCGTGCCGTCCGCGGACGCGTCCGTATGCTCCGCCGGAGGGGCGGAGATCCGGCAGGAGGCCGACAGCAGCGCGCGGAACTCCTTCGAGAGGTCGGTCATCTCCCCGAAGTCGTCCGCGAGCTTATGGTAGATCCACCGGGAAAGCTGCCGGCCCCGGTAACGCTCCTTTCCCCACCGCGCGAGGAACGCCTCGAGCTCCGCGAGCGTCATCCCCTTCAGGTCGATCCGCGGATCGCCCGGGCGGGAGCCGGCCTCGCGCGCGGGATCAGGAAACGATGTCGAGCTCGCTGAAGAAATAGCGGATTTCCGTATCCGCGGTCTCCGGGGCGTCGGAGCCGTGGACGATGTTCTTTTCGATCTCCTCCGCGAAGTCCGCGCGGATCGTGCCCGGCGCGGCCTTCTTCGGATCCGTCGCCCCCATCAGCTCGCGGTTCCGGGCGATGACGTTTTCCCCTTCCAGCACCATGACGACGATCGGGCCGGAGGACATGAAATCGGTCAGGGAGGCGAAGAAGGGGCGCTCCCTGTGGACCGCGTAGAAACCTTCCGCTTCCCGCTTCGTGAGGCGGAGCATCCGCATCGCCGCGATGCGGATCCCCGCGGTTTCGAAACGGCGGATCACCTCCCCGACGACTCCCTTGCGGACGCCGTCCGGCTTCACGATGGAGAGGGTCCGCTGTTTCCCGGCTTGCTGCATCAAACCGTCCTCCTTTCGACGAGTTCGTATCCTGCCAGGAGCGCTTTCCGGTTCAGCTCCTCGGTCCCCTTCGGGACGCGGGAGAGCACCGCCTTCTCCACCGACTCGCGGCTCACCCGCCCCGTGATCGCCGCGATCGCCCCGATGGCGACGATGTTGGCGACGAACGCCTTCCCGATCGCCTCGGAGGCGGTCCGGATGATCGGGAGGCCGACCACCTTGAACGGCCCGGGCGGAACGTCGCGGACGAAGTCCTCGTCCACGACCAGCGTCCCGTCCGCCTTGATGTCCTTATAATACTTCGAGCAGGCTTCCTGCGTGAGGGCCAGCATCAGGTCGATGGACGTCGCCTTCGGGAAATCGATCGTCCTGTCGGAGATGATGACCTCGGACTTGGAGGCGCCGCCCCGCGCCTCCGGGCCGTACGACTGGCTCTGGACGGCGTTGATCCCGTCGTAGATCGCCGCCGCCTCCGCGTAGATGACCCCGGCGAGGATCAGCCCCTGCCCGCCGGAGCCGGAGAACCGGATTTCGTAACGTTCGCTCATGTCTGCTTCCTCAGCCGTTCCACCAACGAGTAGTATGTCTCGCAGTACTCCTTCGCGTCCTCCCGGCGGTACAGGATGCCCATGGGGAGTTTCCCCTCCGTCTTTTCCGGCGGCAGCTTCCGGAACGCCTCCTCGGGAACGAAGGTGTCCTTCATCCAGAGAAGCATGTCCGTGGGGCTGCGGAACTTGTTGCGGCGGCCGAAGGTTGTGGGGCAGGCGTTGATGATCTCCAGGACGGAGAACCCCTTGTGCCGCATCGCCTCGATAATGAGCTTGTCGAGCGCCGCGGCGTGGTACGCCGTGCCGCGGGCGACGAAGCTCGCCCCGGCGCCCTTCGCCAGCTCCGGGATGTTGAAGGGGGAGTCCACGTTGCCGTACGGCATCGTGGTCGCGAACCGGTCGGTCTGGGTGGTCGGGGAGTACTGGCCGCCCGTCATGCCGTAGATGAAGTTATTGAAGACGAGCAGGGTGATGTCGATGTTCCGGCGGCAGGCGTGGATGAAATGGTTCCCCCCGATCGCCGTCGCGTCGCCGTCGCCGCTCACCACCATGACGTGCTTGTCGGGCTTCGCCATCTTGATCCCCGTGGCGAACGCCAGCGCCCGGCCGTGGGTGGTGTGCAGGGTGTTGAAGTCCACGTACCCGGGAAGGCGCGACGCGCAGCCGATGCCGGACACCAGGGCGATGTCGTTGCGGTCGATCTTCTGGGAATCGACGGCCCGCAGCAGCGCCTTGAAGACCATGCCGTACGAGCATCCCGGGCACCAGATGTGCGGGAGCTTGCCGGGACGGATGTACCGGCCGTAATCGAACGCCATCTACCTCCCCTCCTTGATCCGGTCGACGATCTGCGCCGGGGTGATCGGGTCGCCGTCGACCCGGAAGATCCCCTCGACCGGGCATCTCCCCTTCGCGCACCGCTCCACTTCGTGGACGATCTGCCCGAGGGAAAGTTCGGGCACGACGATCTTCTTCACCCGCGCGGAAAGGGACGCGACCTGCGCCTCGGGGAAGGGCCAGATGGTCAGCGGGCGGAACAGCCCCGCCCGGATCCCCTCGGCCCGCGCCGTCTCCACCGCCGTCTTCGCGGAGCGCCCGCAGACGCCGTAGGCGAAGACCGCGACCTCGGCGTCCTCGAGACGGTGCTCCTCGTACCGCACGATCTCCGCCCGGTTCGACTCCACCTTCCGCAGGAGGCGCTGCTCGTCCGTGTGGATGCGCGGAGAGGCGTTCACCGGGAACCCGTCGGGCCCGTGGTTGAGCCCCGTCACGTGGAACCGGTACCCCTCGAAAAAGTTCGCCATCGGCGGGACGTCCCCCTTGCGGTCGTCGTACGGGAGGTACTCTTCCGGGGGGCATTGCGGCTTCGGGCGGCCGGTCACCTGCAGCGCTCCCGGCTCCGGTATCTCGATCCGCTCCCGCATGTGCCCGACGATCTCGTCGAACGCAAGGATCACGGGCGTGCGGTACTTCTCCGAGAGGTTGAACGCCCGGACCGTCTCGGTAAAGATCTCCTGGACGTAGGCGGGGGTGAGGCAGATGACGGGGTGGTCTCCGTGGGTCCCCCAGCGGCACTGCATGATGTCGCTCTGGCCGGGTCCCGTCGGGACGCCCGTGGACGGCCCGCCCCGCATGACGTTGACGACCACGCAGGGGATCTCCGTCAGCATGGCGAACCCGAGGTTCTCCTGCTTGAGCGAGAAGCCGGGGCCGGAGGTGGCGGTGAGCGCCTTGCGGCCCGCCAGCGAGCCCCCGATCACCGCGGCCATCGCCGCGATCTCGTCCTCCATCTGAAGGAACGCCCCGCCGATCTGCGGGAGCTTCTTCGCCAGGTATTCCGCCACCTCGGTCGACGGGGTGATCGGGTAGCCGGCGAAGAAAGTGCAGCCGGCGTAGAGGGCCCCCTCCGCGCACGCCTCGTTCCCCTGGAGCAGCAGGACGCGGCTCATGGCTTCGGCTCCTTCTTTTCCACGAAGATCGCGAAGTCGGGGCACCGCTGCTCGCACTGCATGCAGATGATGCACCGGTCGATGTCGACGACTTTCGCCTTGAACATCTCCATCCCCAGCACCTGGGTCGGGCACAGCTTCACGCAGATCTCGCACCCCTTGCAGTAGCGCGGGATGATGGAGACCTTCACCTTCTCGTTTTCCCGCGACTCGACCTTCTCCGCCTCGCGCTGCTTCGCCATCGGCGCCTCGTCCCCTCCTTTATACGGCCTTCGACCCGAGCCTCCGGGCCAGCGTCTTCCCGATGTCCGCGGGCGATTCGGCCACCGCGATCCCCGAGGAGCGGAACGCCTCGATCTTCTCCGCGGCGGTCCCCTTTCCCCCGGAAATGATGGCCCCCGCGTGCCCCATCCGCTTCCCCTTGGGCGCGGTCAGCCCCGCGATGTAGCCGACGACCGGCTTGCTCATGTTCGCCTTGATCCACGCGGCGGCGTCCTCCTCGGCCGTCCCCCCGATCTCCCCGATCAGGATGACCGCCTCGGTCCCCTCGTCGGCCTCGAAGGCGGACAGCACGTCGATGAAGTTCGTTCCGTTGATCGGGTCGCCGCCGATCCCCACGCAGGTGGACTGCCCCAGCCCGACTCCGGTCACCTGGTGCACCGCCTCGTACGTGAGCGTCCCCGAGCGGGAGACGATGCCGACGGTCCCCGGCCGGTGGATGCTCCCGGGCATGATCCCCGCCTTGCTCTCCCCGGGGGTGATGACGCCGGGGCAGTTCGGCCCCACCAGCCGGGTCTTCTTCCCCTCCATGAACCGCTTCACCTTCACCATGTCGAGGACCGGGATCCCCTCCGTGATGCACACGACGAGGGCGAGCCCGGCGTCGAACCCCTCGCAGATCGCGTCCGCCGCGAAGGCGGGCGGCACGAAGATGACCGAGACGTCGGCGCCCGCGGCCCGGACGGCCTGGGACACGGAGTCGAAGACCGGCACGCCCTCGACCTTGACGCCCGCCTTTCCGGGCGTCACCCCCCCGACGACCTTCGTGCCGTAGTCGAGCATCTGGCGGGTGTGGAACGCGCCCGCCGACCCGGTGATCCCCTGCACGATGACCCTGCTGTCCCGGTTCAGGTAGATGCTCACGGGCGGCCTCCCGCGGTCCGCGAGGCGGCGGCGACGGCCTTCCCCGCCCCGTCCGCCATGTCGGACGCCGGGATGATGTCGAGCCCCGAGGCGGCGAGGATCTCCTTCCCCTTCTCCATGTTCGTCCCCTCCAGCCGCACGACGAGCGGGACCGTCAGCCCGAGCGCCTTCGCGGCGGCCACGAGCCCCTCGCCGATGACGTCGCACCGCATGATCCCGCCGAAGATGTTCACGAAGATCGCCTTGACGCTCGGATCGGAGAGGATGAGGCGGAACGCCTGCTTCACCTGCTCCGTGCTCGCGTTGCCTCCCACGTCGAGGAAGTTCGCCGGGTTGCCGCCGCACAGCTTGATCATGTCCATCGTCGTCATCGCAAGGCCCGCGCCGTTCACGAGGCAGCCGATGTTCCCGTCGAGGCGGATGTAGGAGAGCTCGTGCTTGGACGCCTCCGTCTCGGTCGGGTCCTCCTCGTCGAAATCGCGCAGCGCCCGGATGTCCGGGTGGCGGAAGAGGCCGTTGTTCTCGAAGTTCATCTTCGCGTCCAGCGCGACGAGGTCGCCGTCCTCCGTCTGCACGAGGGGGTTGATCTCCGCCAGGGAGCAGTCCGTCTCCGTGAACGCCTTGTAGAGCGCGGTCATCATCCGCACCGCCTTGCCCGCGAGGTCTCCGGGGAGCCCCAGCCCGAAGGCGATCTTGCGCGCCTGGTACGGCATCAGCCCCAGCGCCGGGTCCACCCACTCCTTCAGGATGAGCTCGGGGGTCCGGGCCGCGACCTCCTCGATCGACACCCCGCCTTCCGTCGAGGCCATCACGACGATCCGGGAGACGGAGCGGTCGACGACCATCCCGAGGTAATACTCCTTCCGGATCTTTCCCGCCTGCTCCACGAGGACGCGCTTGACCAGCTTCCCCTCGGGGCCCGTCTGGTGGGTCACGAGCCGCATCCCGATGATGCTCCGCGCGTGCTCCCGGACCTCTTCCGGGGTGCGCGCCAGCTTGACGCCGCCCCCCTTCCCGCGGCCGCCGGCGTGGATCTGCGCCTTGATGACGACGGGCAGCCCCAGCTCCCCTGCGATCACCTCGGCCTCCGCCGGTGTGTCCGCCACGCCGCCCTTCGGGACGGCCACCCCGTACCGGGACAGGACCTCCTTGGCCTGGTACTCGTGGATGTTCATGGCGTCAGAACCCGAGCCGGTCGACGGCCCCGCAGAGCTCCTTGACCGCCGCGGCCGATTTCCGGAGCGCCTCCGCCTCCTTTTCGGTGAGCCTGAAACGGACGACCTCCTCGACGCCGTTCTCGCCGAGCTTGGCCGGAAGGCCGACGAACAGCCCGTCGCACCCGTCGTACTTCCCCTCGGAGAGGACGGCGCACGGAAGGATCATTTTCCGGTCGAGGAGGATGGATTCGCACATCTGGACGCAGGCGGCCGAAGGCGCGTAATAGGCGGAGCCGGTCTTCAGGAGAGAGACGATCTCCGCCCCGCCCTTCGCGGTCCGCTCGACGATCTGCCCCAGCCGGTCCGGCGGGATCAGGTCCTCCACGGGGATCCCTCCGACGGTCGTGTACTTCGTGGAAGGGACCATCGTGTCGCCGTGCCCGCCGAGCACGAAGGCGTTGATGTCGCGGACGGAGACGCCCAGCTCCATGGCGATGAACGCCCGGAAGCGGGCGGAATCGAGGACCCCGGCCATCCCCATCACCCGGTTCGCCGGGAACCCGCTCGTCTTGTGGGCGACGTAGGTCATGGCGTCGAGGGGATTCGAGACGACGATGATGACGGCATCGGGCGATTTCGCGGCGGCCTTCGCGGTCACGTCCTTGACGATCCCCGCGTTGACCTTGAGGAGGTCGTCCCGGCTCATCCCCGGCTTGCGGGCCAGCCCCGAGGTGATGACGACGATGCTCGACCCCTCGGTGTCCTCGTACCCGTTCGTCCCCGTCACGTTGCTGTCGTAGCCGCAGACGGGACCCGCCTGCATGAGGTCGAGCGCCTTCCCCTGGGGCATCCCTTCCACGATGTCCACGAGCACGACGTCGCAGAGGTCCTTCTCGGCGAGACGCTGCGCCGTGGTGGCGCCGACGTTTCCCGCCCCGATCACCGTGATCTTCTTCCGGCTCATTCCGTCCCCCTCCCTACATGTTCGAGATGACCGCGTCTCCGAATTCGCCGCACTTCACTTCCCGCACGTCCTTGACCCCTTCCGCCTTCATCAGGCGCGCGAAGTCGTACGTGACCGTCCGCCGGGCGATGGAGCCTTCGACCCCCCGCCGGATCGCGTCGGCCGCCTCCTGCCAGCCGAGGTGCTCGAACATCATCACCCCCGAAAGGAGGACGGAGGAAGGATTCACCTTGTCGAGGTTCGCGTACTTGGGCGCCGTCCCGTGGGTCGCCTCGAAGATCGCGTGCCCCGTGAGGTAGTTGATGTTCCCCCCGGGAGCGATCCCGATCCCGCCGACCTGAGCCGCCAGCATGTCGGAGAGGTAGTCGCCGTTGAGGTTCAGCGTCGCGATGACGTCGAACTCGTCCGCCCGGGTGATCGTCTGCTGCATGGTGATGTCGGCGATCGAGTCCTTGATCATCAGCATCTTCTTCCATTTCCCGTCGCCGTGCGTCGACCGGAGCTTCAGCGCTGCGTCGACCTCCTTCAGGATGTCCTCCTTCTGCCCGGGGGTCATCGCGTCGAAGCCGGGCTCCAGCGCCCGGGCGTTGTCCTCCCGGCTCATCGCCGGATCGCGGTCCAGGTTCCCGAGGACCCAGCTCTCGCGCATCGAGACGGTCTCGTTGCGGAACTTCCTCGCCGCGATCCCGTAGCCCCAGTCCTTGAAGGCGCCCTCGGTGAACTTCATGATGTTGCCCTTGTGGACGAGGTTGACCGATTTCCGGCCGTGCCGGAGGGCGTACCGGATCGCCGCCTCGATCAGCCGCTCGCTGCCCTCGCTGCTGACCGTCTTGATCCCGATGGCGGTGGTCCCGGGAAAGCGGATCTTGCGGACCTCCATGTCCTTGACGAGGAAGTCGACGACCCGTTTCACCTCGGGCGTCCCGGAGGCCCATTCGATCCCGGCGTAGATGTCCTCGGTGTTCTCCCGGAAGATGACCATGTCGACGAGCTCCGGGCGCTTGACCGGGGAAGGGACGCCGGGGATGTACTTCACCGGCCGCAGGCAGACGTACAGGTCGAGCATCTGGCGCAGCGCCACGTTCAGGGAGCGGATCCCTCCGCCGATCGGCGTGGTCAGCGGCCCCTTGATGCCGACGAGGTATTCGCGGTACGCGGTCAGCGTGTCCTCGGGGAGCCACTCCCCCGTCCGGTTGAACGCCTTCTCGCCCGCCAGCACTTCGAGCCAGCGGACTTTCCGCTTCCCGCCGTACGCCTTCTCCACGGCCGCGTCGAACACCCGGACGGAGGCGCGCCAGATGTCGGGGCCGATGCCGTCCCCCTCGATGAACGGGAGGATCGGCCGGTCCGGAACGGCCAGACTAAAATCGGGTTTGATTTGGATTTTCTCGCCGTCGGGAGGGGGAACCAAGCTCTTGAATAATGCCAAGGCGTCCTCCTATCGGTAAATGTTTTATTCGGAGGGTTCCCAGGGTGGTCGGGAGGAATTCCTCCCTGCTCTTAAAACAGGATATGAGACTCCTTACTGATCGTCAAGGGACAAGGGGCTATGATTTCCGGCAGAGGGCGAGCAGTCCGTCGGTGTCGACCGACGCGCGGACGGCCTCGACCCCCCGGGCGACCTTCTCGGGCTCCCGGATCCGGAGGCGGCCCAGGATCCGCTCGAACCGCTCCACCGTGGAGAAGGTGTCTTCCGACACCTGGAGGATGGCCACGCCCTTCTCCCGCGCCCGCGCCAGGATGATGTCGTGCGGGGCGCCCCCTCCGGTCAGCACGAGGCACACCGTGTCGGTTTCGATCGCCGCGAGCTGAATGTCGGTGCGGAGCCCCCCGGTGATCACCGCCTTCCGCGGCAGGGTCCGGAAGATCCGCAGCGCGTGCTCCACGTCCATCGACCCGACGCAAAAACGTTCGATCAGCGTCGCGGCGGACCTGCCCTCCACGAGGACCGTCGCCGAGAGGGTCTGGACCAGGGAGGCCACGCTCACGCTGTCGAGCAGCGGGTCCTGGAGCAGGGCGCCCAGCACCCGGATCCCCCGGGACTCGAGGAAGCGGGTCACCGTCCCCCGGACGAACGTTTCCTGCTCCGGGGCGACCCGGTTGAAGATCACGCCGAGGAGGCGCGACTCGAGGACGTGGGACGCCCAGAGGATCTGGTCCATCGACTTCTCCCCCTCGAACCGGTCCACGAGGACCACCCGGCAATCGAAGTTCGCGATCAGCTCGAGCGGGGAGACCCCGAAGAAATAGCCGTCGCGCGGGTTGGCGGCCCCTCCGATGATCAGCACCTCGGATCGCGCCTCGGCGTCTCGGACGGCCGCGGTGATCTTCCCGCGGACGCGCAGCTCCTCGCCGCGATACGCGGCCATCGCCAGGTCGGGGGTGATCACGACCGGGCAGAACGACTCGGGCGGCCCCTCGAGGGAAAGTTCGCGGGCGATGAACGACGCGTCCTCGTCGACCAGGAGGCCGTTCTCCGCCACGGGGATCTTCCCGAGGAGCTTGACGTAGCCGACCTTCACCCCCGCCGCCTTCCACAGCTTCCCGAGCGCGAGGGCGATGAGCGTCTTTCCCGAATATTCCGACGTGGATGCGATGTACAGGTTCATTTCACGGCCTCCGCGATGGATATCCGGCAGTCGATCGCCCGAAGCCCCTTGCCCCTGGGCATCACCCGGATGGGGTTGATGTCGAGCTCCTGGATCTCCGGGAAGTCGACCGACAGGGCCGACAGCCGCTGCAGGGCGTCCACGATGGCGTCCTCGTCCGCCGGCTCGGCCCCGCGGTACCCGGCCAGCAGCGGGTAGGCGCGGATCTCGTGGATCATCTCGACCGCGTCCCGCCGGGAGAGCGGCGCTACGCGGAACGCGACGTCCTTCAGCACCTCGACATAGATCCCCCCAAGCCCCAGCATCAGCAGCGGACCGAACTGCGGGTCGCGGCTCAGGCCGATGATGAGCTCCTGCCCGCCGACGATCATCTCCTGCACGGAGACCCCGGCGATCCAGGCCGCCGGGGCGTGCCGGCGGACGGTGGAGGTGATCTCGACGAACGCCCGGGCGACCTCCTCCTCGGAGGAGAGGTTCAGGCGCACCCCCCCGACGTCGGTCTTGTGGAGGATCTGGGGGGAGACGATCTTCATGACCACCTTCGGGACGCCCATGGCACGATACGCCTCCACGGCGTCGGTGGAGGTCTGCGCGAAGGAGTTCCGCGGGAAGGAAAATCCGTACGCCTCGAGGATGGCCCGCGAATCCTCCTCCCCGCCCTGGCCCCCCTTCCCGAGGATCTTCCCGACGGCCCGCTGGGCTGCCATGGGGCGCCCTCCGAGGGAGCCCCCGTTCTCGGGAAAATCGGAGGTGTGCATGTGGGAGTACCGGACCATCGCGTGGGCGGTGCTCACCGCGCGTTCCGGCACGATGTAGCTCGGGATCCCGCCCGCCATCAGGATCTTTCTTCCCTCGGTCACGCTGGCCTGCCCTATGAAGGACGCGAGCACCGTCTTGTTCGTCGGCCCCAGCGAGGAGACGATGGCGCGCGCCGTCTCCTCGGGCTCGGTCATTACCTGCGGCGTCAGCAGGACGAGGACCATGTCGATGGCATCCTCTTCCGCGAGGGCGCGGATGACGTCCCGGTACCGGTCGGCGCGGGCGTCCCCGATGATGTCCACCGGGTTCGCCGTGCTGGCGGTCGGCGGGATCTTCGGGAGGATCTTCGCGCGCAGCGATTCGGACACCTCGGCAAGCCGTATCCCCAGGCGGTCCGCCGTATCCGCCGCAAGGATGCCCGGCCCGCCCGCGTTGGTCAGGATGAGGAGCTTCCCTTCCTTGGGGACCGGGCGCATCGAGAAGGCGATGGTGAAGTCGTAAAGCTCCTCGATCGACTGGGCGCGCAGGATCCCCGCCTGGCGGAAGGCCGCCGTGTAGGCGCTGTCGGAGCCCGCCAGGCTCCCCGTGTGGGAGGACGCCGCCCGGGCGCCGGACGCGGTGCTTCCCGCCTTCACCATGACGACCGGCTTGCGGGGCGTCACCGCCTTGGCGGCCCGCAGGAACCGGCGGCCGTCGTCGATGCTCTCCACGTAGCCCATGATGACGCGCGTCTCCGGGTCGTCCGCGAGGAACTCGAGGACATCCGACTCGGAGACGTCGGCCTTGTTCCCCATGCTCACGATCTTGGAGAACCCGATGTTGTCGCCCATCGACCGGTCGAGGATGGCGGTGCACATGGCGCCGGACTGGGACAGGAACCCGATGTTCCCTCTCGGGGGGGTGCCGTTGGAGAAGGAAGCGTTCATGCGGGCGTGCGTGTCGATCACGCCGAGGCAGTTCGGGCCGACGACGCGGATCCCCGTGGACCTCGCCATGGCGGTCAGGTCGCGCTCCAGGGTGACCCCCGCGCCCCCCACCTCCTTGAAGCCCGCGGAGATGGCGATGGCCGCGCGCATCCCCTTCGCGGCCAGGGCGGGAAACGCCAGCAGGATGTCCTTCGGCGCGACCACGAAGACGCCCAGGTCGACGGGGCCGGGGATCGCGTCGATGGACGGGTAGAGCGGGCGGCCCAGCAGCTCGCCTCCGCCGGGGTTCACGCCGTACAGGGGACCGGGGAACCCAGCCTGGACGAGGTTCGCGAACACCCCGTACCCCACCTTCTCGGGATTCCGGGACGCCCCCACCACGGCGACCGATTTCGGCTTGAACAGCTCCTTGGGAAGCACGGACTAAATATAAACCAATTCGAAGGAGCCATGGAAGGGGCGGAAATCCACCCCCCCGATTTATTTTTTCCCGGGGGCCGTCACCCGGATCGAAAGCTCCCGAAGCTGCTTGACGTCGACTTCCGAGGGAGCGTCGGTCATCAGGCAGGTGGCCTTCTGCGTTTTCGGAAAAGCGATGACGTCCCGCAGCGACTCCGCCCCCGAGAGGATCATCGCCAGCCGGTCGACCCCGAAGGCGATCCCGCCGTGCGGGGGAGCCCCGAATTCCAGCGCCTCGAGGAGGAAGCCGAACTTCCGCCGCGCCGCCTCGGGCGGGATGTCGAGGAGCCCGAACATCCGCGACTGCACGTCCTGCCGGTGGATCCGGATGCTTCCTCCCCCGATCTCGGAGCCGTTGAGCACCATGTCGTACGCCTTCGCGCGCGCCTTCCCGGGATCGGTGTCGAGCAGCGGGAGATCCTCGTCGAGCGGCGCGGTGAACGGGTGGTGCATCGCCGCCCAGCGCTTCTCCTCCGGGTCCCACTCGAGCAGCGGGAAATCGGTGACCCAGAGCAGGTGGAACAGCGACGGGTCGATCATCCCGAGCTTCTCGCCGAGGTGGAGCCGCAGCCGCCCCAGCGAGGCGCAGGCCGTCTCGAACTTGTCGGCGACGAACAGCAGCAGGTCCCCCGGCTTCGCTCCCAGCTTTCCTTTAAGGGCCGCGAGCCGCTCCTCCTTGAAGAACTTCGTCAGCGGCGAGGTCAGCCCATCGGAGCCGACCTTGAACCATGCCAGGCCGGCCGCCCCGCCGATCTTCGCGACCTCCTCGAGCGCGGCGATCTCCGAGCGGCTGGACTCCGCCATCCCCGGCGCGACGATCCCCCGGATGACGCCCCCCTTGGCCGCGGTCTCGGCGAACACCCGGAACTCGGTCTCCGAAAGCAGCTCCGTGCAGTCGGCGATCTCGAGCCCGAAGCGGGTATCCGGCTTGTCGACGCCGAAGCGGTCCATCGCCTCCCGCCAGCCCAGCCGCGGAATCGGAGTCTTCACTTCCTTCCCGAGGACGTCCCGGAAGATCCGCGCCATCAGCCCTTCCATCATAAGGAAGATGTCCTCGCGGTCGATGAACGACATCTCCACGTCGATCTGCGTGAACTCCGGCTGCCGGTCGGCGCGAAGGTCCTCGTCCCGGAAGCACTTCACGATCTGGGCGTACCGGTCGCACCCCGCGATCATCAGGAGCTGCTTGAAGAGCTGCGGCGACTGCGGCAGCGCGTAGAACATCCCCGGGTTGACGCGGGACGGCACCAGGTAGTCGCGCGCGCCTTCCGGGGTGCTCTTGGTGAGCACGGGCGTCTCGATCTCGAGAAAGCCGTTTTCGAAGAAAAATTCCCGGACGGAGCGGGCGAGCTTCGCGCGCAGCATGAACTTCGCCTGGATCGACGGGCGCCGCAGGTCGAGGAAGCGGTACTTGAGCCGCACGCTCTCGGCGGCATCGGAGTCGTCCTCGAGGGAGAACGGGATCGGCTTCGACTCGTTCAGGATCGCCAGCGAGGCGGCCGCCACCTCGATCTCCCCCGTCGGGAGGTTCGGGTTCTCGGTGCCTGCGGGGCGCCGCCGGACGGCGCCGCGCACCGAAAGGACGTATTCCACCCGCAGGGCGTCGGCCTTTTCGTGCGCCTCCCGGGACCCCTCGGGGTTGATCACGACCTGGACCAGCCCCTCGCGGTCGCGCAGGTCGACGAACACGAGCCCCCCGTGGTCCCTGCGGCGGTGGACCCAGCCGCACAGCACGACCTCCTGCCCGATGTGCTCCGCACGGAGCTGCCCGCAATAAATCGTCCTTTTATGTTCCGGCAGAAACGCGTCCAACGTCAGACCTCCTTGGCTTTGGCGAATCCGCGCAGCCTGCGCATCGCCTCGTCCGGGGCGACCTCTTCCTGGGTCCCCTTTTCCATGTCCCTGTACGCCACCGCGCCCCGCGCCGCCTCCTCCTCGCCGAGGACGACGACGGCCCTTGCGCCCGAACGGTCCGCGCGGCGAAACTGGCTTTTCATGCTGCGCCCCTCGTAATCCATGTCGGCCCGGACGCCCAGCGCGATCAGCTCCATTTTCCACCGGAACGCCTCGGGCAGGAGCGAAGGGGCCGTCGTCACGAGGAACGCGTCGGCCTGCGGCTGCGCCGGGCCCCCCTCGCCCAGCAGCATCAGGAGGCGTTCCACCCCGATGGCGAACCCGATGGCGGGGACGGGCTCCTTCCCTCCGATCATCTCCGCGAGCCCGTCGTACCGTCCCCCGGCGGCGACGGTGTTCTGCGCGCCCATCCCGGGGATGACGAACTCGAACGTCGTCCGGCGGTAGTAGTCGAGGCCGCGGACCATCCGGGAATTCCGCGAGAACGGGATCCCCGCGGAGGCCAGCGACGCCTCCACCGCTCCGAAATGGTCCCGGCACGCCGCGCAGAGGAAATCGAGGATCGACGGGGCGTCCGCGGTCGCCTTGATGCAGCGGTCCGCCTTGCAGTCGAGGACCCGCAGCGGATTCCGGCCCCGGCGCCGCCGGCAATCGTCGCACAGGTCGGCTTCCCGCGCTTCGAGGAACTCCGCGAGCGCCGCGTTGAACTTCGGCCGGCATTCCGGATCGCCCAGCGAGTTGATCTCCAGCGAGACGCCCGTCAGCCCCGCGTCCTTCAGGAACCCGTGCAGGAAGGCCATCGCCTCGGTGTCGGCGTACGGCGATTCCGTGCCGAACAGCTCCGCCCCGAACTGGTGGAACTGCCGCAGGCGCCCTTTCTGGGGGCGCTCGTGGCGGAACATCGGGCCGATGTAGAACAGTCGCGCCGGCCATTCCCCGATCTCCGCCCGGTGTTCCAGCACCGCGCGGACGACCGGGGCGGTCCCCTCGGGCCGCACCGTCAGGCTGTCGCCGGAGCGGTCGGTGAAGGTGTACATCTCCTTCTCGACGATGTCGGTGGTCTCGCCGACCGCGCGCGAGAACAGCTCCGTCCGCTCGAGCAGCGGCGTCCGGATCTCCCGGAAACCGTACATCCCCGCGTGCGCCCGGAAAGACGACTCCAGCGCGGCCCAGCGTGTCGACTCGGGGGGAAGGAGGTCCTTCATCCCCCGGATGGTCGTCAATGTCATGGAAATTTCTGCGGCTGGGCCAGATAGACGACGTTCCGGGTCGATTCCTTGCCGCGGTACATGGCCTGGTCGGCGAGGTTGAGCAGGTGCTGCTTCGTCGTGGCGTGCTCCGGGAACGCCGCGATCCCGATGGAGATCGTCAGGCGGATGTCGAGCCCCATGGAGACGACGAGGTGCCCGGACTCGATCGCCTTCCGCATCCGCTCGGCGACGAACATCGCCTCCTCGGAGTTCGTCTCCACGAGGAGGACGACGAACTCGTCCCCGCCGTAGCGCGCGACGGTGTCGGAGTCGCGGACGCAGGACTTGAGGACCGATCCGACTTCCTGCAGGACGCGGCTGCCGACGAGGTGCCCGTGGGTGTCGTTGACCCGCTTGAAGAAGTCGATGTCCATGAACAGCACGGAGAAGAAGTTCCGGTAGCGCTCGGACCGCTTCATTTCCCGGTCGAGCACCACGTTCAGGTAGCGGCTGTTGTAAAGCTTGGTGAGGTCGTCGATGTAGATCAGGCTCTGCACCTGGGCGTTGCGCTCCGCGTTGATCAGCGAAAGGCGCGCCTGGCGGCAGAAGAAATTCAGGAGCGGGCTGTTGATGGCGTCCGCCTCGGGCGCGCCGCGCAGCCCCACTACGGAATAGAGGCGCGCCCCCGACTCGAGCTCGAAGCGGACCGGGAGGAGGTACCGGTTCGCATCCTGCGGCCACCGCCCTCCCGGGGCTTCGGCCTCCAGCGTCTCCGCGCAGACCACGACGGGCGAGGGACCCGCGTGCCGGATCAGCGCTTCGCCGAACCGGCGCAGGAACGCAAGGGGAGCAGCCTCGTCGGCGAACCCGAGGGAGGAATGGACGAGGAACGGGGGGCCGCCCGGCTCCCCTTCCTGGAACAGCACGCCGAACGACGCCCCCAGCGCCTCACGGAACTTCTCGAGGATCGTCCCGGCCAGGAGCGACATGTCGGAGGTCGTTATGACGGGGATGCAGAAATCGAACAGCTCGTCGAGCGACATCCTCCGGAGCAGCCCGTACCCGGAGAAAAGATATTTCTCGAGGGACGGAACGAGCGAGCCGCGGATCGACTCCTCGAACAGGATCTCGGAAGCGCCCTCTTTCAGCGCGTCGAGGACCGACGGGCCGTCGCTCATCGGCAGGACCAGGATCAGCGGCGTCTTGGGAGCGAGGGAAACGATCTCCGCGACGTACGGACCCGTCGCCCTGTCGCTTTGGACCTTGTGAGCGACGATGACCGAGAAATTCTCCCTCCGGAGCGCCGCGGCGGCGGATTCCCAGTCCGGAAGGACGGAAAAGTGCACCCCTTTCAGCGTGGGAACCCGGAGGATGGCCTCGATGTTTTTTACGTCGTGGCAGAGGATCAGGACTCTCTGCGTGCTCATCTGCGGGCGCCGCTCCTGTAGGTGCCTGTAGCTGAATTCACAATTCTCACGCAAGCCGCCAGAGAAGTTTCCATCCACGGTTGGAACCTTCCTGCATGAAAAACAACGACTTCCCGTTCGAACGGAGCGTAAGTGCGCCGTTTTTCAACAAGAATCGTTGATGGGAAGGTAACAGATTTTCACCGGTGAAACAATCGCTATTTTGAGAGACGACCGCCTCCGGAAGGCAATGCGCGGCCCATCCCGCGGGATCCGCCTTCGGGGAGCCGTGGTGCGGAAGGAAGAGGACCCTCCGCTGCCCCGGAGCGAAATCGCCGCGGCCCCAGGCGGAAGCCCCTCTCTCGACGTCTCCCGGCAGCCATACCGACAGCAGGCCGTAACGAACCTCGAGAACGGTCCCACGTTCGTTCGCCGGCGCATCGCCGCGCACCGGACCCGACGCGCGGACGATCAGCTCCGCTGCGCCGAAAACCGCGCGGTCGCCCGGCCCCACCGTACGGATCCGGCCCGGCCACGAGGAGACCGCACGGCCGAACGCCTCCTTCGGCTCGCCGTCCGGGAGCCAGACCTCGCCCACTTCGATGGCGGAGAGGACCGCAGCCGCCCCCCCGTAATGGTCCTCGTGGGCATGGCTCAGGACGAGGACGTCGATCTTCCGGATCCCCCTCTTCCGGAGATACGGAAGCACCGCCCGCTCTCCCGCGTTCCCCCGCAGGGCGCTGCCGGCATCGATCAGCGCATGACCGCCGCCCGGGAAGGACACGAGGGACGCCGAACCGTTCCCGACGTCCAGCGCCGTCATCCTCAGCTCCCTTTCAGGCATCGCAAGGTACGGAAGGTGGATCCAGGCGAGGAACAGGGCGGAAACCGCGACCGGCGCCGCCCATGCGCTCCTCCCCTTGCTCAGGAGAAGGATCGTTCCGGCCGCGGCCGCCGCCGTCGCGACGAAGAGCGACGCAACCCCGGAGGGGGGGACGGGGAAGCAGCCGGCCCCCGATCCGGAAACGGTATCGAGGAGGGAGAGGGTCCACGTCAGCCCTGTGGAGACGAAACGGACGGGCGGACCCAGCGCATCGATCCCGAAGGCGCCGCCGGCGACGGCCAGGCAGGCGCCCGCCACCCCCGCGGTCCCGAGGAGCGGCCCGAACAGGAGATTCCAGAGGACCGCGCCGGAGGGAA
>JBFLWB010000040.1 GCA_040758155.1 Thermodesulfobacteriota bacterium | reverse complement strand
AGACCTTCCGCGTGCCCATCGTCGCGCTGACCGCGAACGCGATGTCCGGCGCGAGCGACCGTTGCCTGGCCGAGGGGATGGACGATTACCTGAGCAAGCCGTTCACCCTGCAGGAGCTCCAGGGAGTCCTCAAGCGCTGGATCCCGCCGGACCCTCCGAACGCTTCATCCATCTCCACAGAGTGACCCGGCTCACGCCCAGCCGGGCCGCCGCCTCCTTCCGATTCCCTCCGCAGGATGCCAGCGCCTCCCTCAGGCGGTCCGCTTCCGATCCCGCCTTGCGGTCCACGGGCGCGCCGGCGCCCCGCCCCGCCGGCACGCCCCGCCGGCGGATCTCCGCCGGGAGGGCGGACTCCTCGATGACCTCGCCGCGGGAGCAGATGCGGGCGCGTTCCACGGCGTTTTCCAGCTCCCGCACGTTGCCCGGCCACCCGTACTCGAGGAGCGCCTGCATCGCGAGGGGAGAGAAGCTCCGGGCGGCGCCGCCGCACCGCTCCCGGGTGCGGGACAGGAAATGCTCCACGAGGATCGGTATGTCCTCCTTCCGCTCCCGCAGCGGCGGCAGGACGAGGGAGACGACGTTCAACCGGTAATACAGGTCGTCCCGGAACGTCCCCCGGTCGAGCAGCTCCTTCAGCCGGCGGTTGGTGGCGGAGATGATCCTGACGTCGGCCCTCCTCCCCTGCGTTTCCCCGACCCGCTGGTACTCCTTCTCCTGCAGGACCCGCAGCAGTTTCGCCTGGAGATGCATGCCGATCTCGGCGACCTCGTCGAGGAACAGCGTCCCGCCCTCCGCCATCTCGAACCGTCCCATGCGGTCCTTCACCGCTCCCGTGAAGGCGCCCCGGACGTGGCCGAACAGCTCGCTCTCCATCAGGTTCTCGTTCAGGGAGGCGCAGTTCACCCCGAGGAACGGCTTCTCCTTCCGCGCGCTCAGCCGGTGGATCGCCCGGGCCACGAGCTCCTTGCCCGTGCCGCTCTCCCCTTCGATCAGAACGTTGGCGTCGGACTCGGCGACCGTCTCGACCAGGTCGAACACCTCGTGGATCCGCGGGTTCTTGCTCACCATCCCCTGGAAATCCCGCGCATGGCCGTGGGGGATCCGGAGCATGTTCAGCTCCCGAAGGTCCCGGAAGGAGCAGATGCCGCCGATCGCCGTCCCGTCCTCCTCCCGCAATGCCGCCGTGCTCGCGGAGATGGGGACGACGGATCCGTCTTTGGCCCGGAGGCTCAGCTCGACGCCGCGGAGCGTCTCGCCGGTGCGCATCGACCGCTTCAGGGGGCAGCCGGCGTCGCAGAAATCGGAACGGAAGACCTCCGCGCACTTCCGGCCGATCACCTCCTCCGCGCGGTACCCCGTGATCCGTTCGAGCGCCGGATTGACGGAAAGCAGCTCCATCTCCGGGTTCACCGTATAGACGCCGGCGGGGATGTTGTCGAGGATCGTCCGGGTCTTGATCCGCTCCATCTGGTACATGGAGCTCGCCTTCTTCAGGTTGTCCTTGAGCTCCTTGAGCTTGGTGATGTCCCGGATCACCTCGGCCACCGCGATGACCCGTCCCGATTCGTCCTTGAGGGGGGTGAAGTTGATGCAGGCGCTCATTTCCTCCCCATCCCTCCCCCGGATCTCCACGTCGAACCGGTCCACGGGTTTCCCCGTGGCGAGGACCTCCGCAAAGGGGCAGCCGGCGTCGCAGATCGACTCCCGGACGATGTCGCTGCACCGTTTCCCGACGATCTCCTCGAGCCGGTAGCCCCAGCGCTCCAGGAACGAACGGTTGGCGTACCGGATGGTCCCGTCCGGAGAGAGGGCGACAACGCCGTCGGACAGCGAGCCGAGAAGCAGGGTATCGAACGAATCCATCATTGGATTATGGCACGGATCCTCCGAAAACGTTTCATAAATGTTTCTTCGACGCAACGTTGTTCCATCATGAAACATTTCCGGGTTTCCCTCCGCAATACGCGGCAACGACAGGCGTATTTTCGCCGTTTCGCGACAGAGCCATAGAAGCGCCGATCCGGTGAAACGCGCGAAACATTCCTGCGGATTGGACGGGGCCCGGCGCTATTCCAAAATCATCATTGTTTTCGGCGACTTCGGCGTAGCTTCCCGCATGGCACGGCATTCGCAACGTCTTGGCCGAATGTTTCAGCCCAATTGCAGCCCCGAAAGGAGCACGTGCATGAGCAGGAAAGGTTCGATACTATTAACGACGATTTTGTCGGCGGCGCTGGCGCTGCCGGCGGCGTCCTTCGGCGCCGACGAAGGACTCCAGCAGAAAGTGGAAGCGTTGTCGAAAGAGGTGAAGGCCCTCCAGCAGCAGGTGCAGTCGCAGAAAGAAGGCAAAAAGCGGATCTCCGACTGGCTGACGATCGGCGGCGACTACCGGTTCCGGGTGGACTCCCTCTCCGCCAAGGTTCCCAGCCATTTCGCTTTCGCGGACATCCTTGCCTGGCAACTCGGCGGCCAGGTCGGGCCGCCGCCGATGAGGCAGGCGGCAACCGTGGAGAACGACGTCCTCTACACCAACCGGTTCGGCCTGAACCTCAAGGCAAGGGCCGCCAGGGACGTCACGGTGACCGCCCGGCTGCTCATGTACAAGACGTTCGGCAACGGCGACTCCACCGCAACGTCGGGGACGTTCTTCGCCGACCGCATCGGGGTATTCGACGGGACGCAGGGGCACGTTCCCGGCGACGGCAAGCTCACGGTG
This sequence comes from Thermodesulfobacteriota bacterium, assembly GCA_040758155.1. Classification (NCBI taxonomy): domain Bacteria; kingdom Pseudomonadati; phylum Thermodesulfobacteriota; species Thermodesulfobacteriota bacterium. The sequence goes on along the minus strand of JBFLWB010000040.1, from coordinate 10,613 downwards.
GACCAGGTGTTCGCCACCTGGTCGAACATCCTCGACCAGCCGATCTGGTTCTCCGTGGGGCGCCGCCCCTCGACCAACGGGATCCCCTCCCACCTGCGCCAGAACGACGAGAGGCCCGGCGTCAGCGGCATTCCCGCCCTGCTCGTGGACTACGCCTTCGACGGCATGACGCTCGGATACGCGCCGGACATCGAGGCGCTCCCGGGCGCCTACGCGAAGCTGTGCTACGGCCGCGGGTTCGAGAACGGCTTTACGACATCGTCTTCGGCGAACACCAACCTCCGGGACACCGACATGATCGGGATCTCCGTCGTCCCCTACGACACGGACCCCCTGTTCCTGGACGTCCAGTACAACCGGGGAATGAACATCTTCGACTTCCCCGTGTTCGCCGAATCCACCCTCGGGCCTCTCCGCCCGGCGGCCGATCTCGGCGACATCGACTGGCTCGGCGTGACCGCGCTCAGCACCCTGAAGAAGACCGGCCCCGGAACGCTCAACCTGTTCGCCAGCGCCGCCGTTTCCAAGACGCACCCGAACGCGAACACGGTGGTGTTCGGGGGAGTCGACACCGGCGCCGGGCTCCTTCACTCGGGCGTCGTCGAGTCGAAGACGGGCAACGCGATCTACCTCGGGGCCCGCTACGACATCACCGCGACCCGCACCAAGATCGGCGCGGAGTTCAACCGAGGCTCGAAGAACTGGATCACCTTCGTTCCGGCCGGCGACGACATCTGGACGAGCAAGCTCGGCACCCGCGGGAACGTCTACGAGCTGTACGCGATCCAGGAATTCAACGCTGCGCCGATCTCCTCGTACGTTTCGAAGACGTTCTTCCGCGTGGGGTTCCAGTATTACGACTTCGAGTACACCGGCACCAACAACTGGGTCGGCGCCCCAGTGAAGATCTCGGAGCTTACGGCCAGCCCCCTGAACGCGCAGATGCTCACCCCGCTGAGCCGGGCGACGGACCTTTACGCGACGCTCGAAGTGAAGTTCTAGGAACGCAACCCCGAACGGAATCCCCGAAGGAGAACCCCATGCGACGCTTTACGGCCGTATCCCTGCTGTTCGCCGTCCTCGCGGCGGCGCTCTGCGCCCCCGTCCCCGCCTCGGCGGACGAGATCAAGATGGTGGGCGTCATCACGAAGATCGACATCGCCGGGGCGGACGCCAAGACCGCCACGGTGACGCTCAAGGACAACAAGACCGGCGAACCGGTGACGGTGATCGTCAACGACGACCTGACGCTGGACAAGTTCAAGGACCACCGGATCAATCCGGGAGACGAGATCCGGCTGAAGTACGAGGTGAAGGACGGAAAGAACGTCAGCAGATATTTCCGGAAGACGGCCGGCTGCTGACCGGGGGAGGGAAGGAACTTGAAACGGTACCTGATCGTCCTGGCGCTGACGCTGGCCGCCGCGCACGCCGCGCAGGCGAAGGAGCATCCCGGCAAGGCGTACATCGAGCGGAACGGCTACCAGGGCCCCTCGACGTGCGAGGCGCAGGGCTGCCATCCCGGAAGGGCGAAGGAATTCCTTTCCACCGTGCACTGGAAGCACGCGTCCCCCGCGCCCAACGTCGAGGGGCTGGAACCCGGGAAGGAATACGGGATGAAGAACCGCATCTATACGATGTGCAACGGAAACGACATCGTGAACGACCTGAAGGAGATCCCCCCGAGCCCGAAAACGGGAAAGACGAAATTCACCGGGTGCAACAGCTGCCACCCGGGAAACCACGTCAGCGACGTGGGAAGCGCGGGAAAGGAGGCGGAGAACGCGATCGACTGTCTCGTCTGCCACTCGTCCCAATACGACTACAGACTGCGCAAGCCGTTCAAGGACGATGCGGGCCGGATCGTCCTGGGACAGGACCGGTCCGCGAAGGCGGCGATGGCCGTGGGAAAGCCCGGAGTCAAGAACTGCATGGTGTGCCACGAGTCGGCCGGAGGGGGGGTCCTGGTCAAGCGGGGCTTCTCCTTCACCGGGGAGACCGACGTCCACGCGAAGAAGGGAATGGTGTGCGTGGACTGCCACGCCGCGAAGAACCATCGGATCCCGACCGGTTTCGATCCGAACAACTGGGCCAACGACGGCGTGCGGATCTCCTGCGCGGACTGCCACGACGGGAAGGCGCACAAGGACGAGGATCTGAACCGGCACACGGCGCGGATCGCCTGCCAGACCTGCCACATCCCGAGGACGGGCGGGGCGTTCGCCAAGGACTTCACGCGCTGGACCCAGGGCTCCGACGGCTTTTTCGAGCCCACGACGCTCCACAGGGAGGCCAACGAAACGGCGCCGGTGTACGCCTGGTACAACGGCAATGTCCGGAACACGCCCGGCTTCATCGGCCCGAAAGGGGAACAGAAGGACGGGAAGAGCAGGATTTACCCGTTCAAGATCTTCGAGGGAAAGGCCTATTTCGACCGGAAGACCGGGCGGCTCCTCTCGATGGATTTCGCTCCGCCCATGGCCACGGGAGACACGCTGGCGGGCGTCGCCTCGGCCGCGAGGACCCTCGGGATCCGCGGGTACGATCCGGCGCCCGGATGGCAGACCGTGTATTTCGGCAGCAACCATCTCGTTACCCGGGAACACGCGCTGACCTGCGCCAACTGCCATGCCCGCAACGGCGTGCTGGATTTCCGGTCGCTCGGGTATACCGACAAGGAACGGAAACGGCTCACGAGCGCCGCGATCTATTTCGACAAGATGGCGGAAAAACAGAAGGAGGAGTGGTAGACATGAAATCGCATCGTCGATGGATCGTATCGGCGGTCCTTTCGGCCGGCATCGCGCTGGCCTCGGCCGCGGCCGCCGCAACCCATGCGGATTACGTGGGGAACGGCCCGTTCCGGAACGGCCCGGAAGTCACGAAGAAGTGCATCGAGTGCCACGAGAAGGAAACGAAGGACTTCATGAAGACCGTCCACTGGACCTGGTCCCGCGCGCAGGAACTGGACGGGAAGAAGGTGGAGCTGGGCAAGGCGAACGCCCTGAACAACTTCTGCATCGCCCTTCCCTCCAATTGGCCCCGCTGCACGAGCTGCCACGCCGGATACGGGTGGAAGGACGCCTCCTTCGACTTCACGAAGGCCGAGAACGTGGACTGCCTCGTTTGCCACGACACGACCGGGACGTATAAAAAATTCCCTGCCGGGGCCGGGCACCCGGTCTACGAGGGGGAGACGAAGGAGTTCCCCAAGGGGAAACCGTGGAAGCCGGTCGATCTCGTGAAGGCGGCGCAGTCCGTCGGCGCCCCGTCGCGGGCGACCTGCGGCTCCTGCCACTTCTACGGGGGCGGGGGCGACCACGTCAAGCACGGCGACCTGGACAGCTCCATGACGAACCCGACCGCGGACATCGACGTCCACATGGGCGGGCCGAAGAAGATGGCCTGCCAGGAATGCCACAAGTCCGACAACCACACGATGAAGGGGCAGGCGGTCTCCGTCTCCGTCGGCTCCGGCCCCCGGGCGATGGGATGCACCGACTGCCACAAGGCCGACGCGCATAAAAACGCGGCCCTGAACCGTCACGCCGCCAGGGTGGCCTGCCAGACCTGCCACATCTCCACCTTCGCCAAGGACCGGCCGACCAAGGTCTGGTGGGACTGGTCCACGGCGGGCAGGGACGTGAAGCCCGAGGACGTGCCGAAGGACAAGTACGGAGAGAAGCTCTACGACAGGATGAAGGGCGACTTCAAGTGGGAAAAGGACGTGGTCCCTTCCTACTTCTGGTACAACGGGACGATCGACCGGTACCTCGCGGGCGACAGGATCGATCCTTCCAAAACCGTGGCGCTCTCCGCCGCCCGGGGAGACCGGAAGGATCCTGCCGCGAAGATCTATCCCTTCAAGGTCATGCGCGGAAAACAGGCGTACGACAGCGGGAATAACACGATCGCCTACGTGAACGTCTTCGGCCCCCCGGGCAGCGACGCCTACTGGGTGAAGTACGACTGGAACCTGGCCATCGCCGCCGGCATGAAGGCGGCCGGCCAGCCCTACAGCGGCAAGTACGGATTCGTGGAGACTTCCATGGTCTGGCCCGTGAACCACATGGTGAACCCGAAGGACAAGGCGCTCAAGTGCGCCGACTGCCACGGAGAGAAGGGGCGGATGGACTGGAAGGCGCTGGGCTACAAGGGAGATCCGAGGAACCCGAAAAACCGATAGGCCGGCAGCGCCGGCCGTACCGATCCCGATGCCCGCGGGGAAACCCGCGGGCATTTTTTTTCAAAAAGGGCGGAACACGGAATCCCGAGAGCGCGCTTTCACCCGAGCACGTTGCGCAGGATGATTCCGACGGCGAACACCAGCACCGCGAATGCGAGGATCCGGCGGATGGGCTCGCTGCGCATCCGCGTGGAGAGCCGGGCGCCCGCCTGCGCGCCCAGCAGCACCCCAACCCCCATCGCGGCGGCGACGGCGATGTCGACCTGGCCGTTGCGCAGGAAGACCAGCGTGCCCACCAGGCTGGTGATCGCAAGGACGAAGTGGGACGTGGCGGTGGCCGAGTGGACGGCCAGCCCGAGGATGACGATGAGGAAAGGCACGTGCACGATCCCGCCGCCGATCCCGAAGAAGCTCGACAACACCCCGACGAGGAAGCTGAGCAGCATTCCCGTCAACATGATCCGGGAACGCCACGAGCGCAGCTCCTCCGGTTCCGGATGCCGATACGAGCCGCCCAGGATCGTCTGGCCCTTGACCAGGAGAGCGGCAAGGAAAAAAAGGAAGAGCGCGAAGAGCATCATGAACCAGCGCGAACCGAGATGCTGGACAAGCTCGGCCCCGATCAGGGCGCCGGGAACGGTCGCGGCGGCGAACAGCAGCCCCATCCTGTAGAGCACCCGCCCCTGGACCATGTAGGCGATGCTTCCGGAGAAGGCGTTCAGGAAGACGACGGCCAGGGAGGTGCCCACCGCCCGCTGCGGCGTGAAGCCGAGGCCGAACAGCAGGAGGGGGACGATCATCCAGCCGCCGCCGGCCCCGATCAGCGTCCCTACCGTCCCTATCCCCAGCCCCGAAAGGAACAACAGCGCGGTTTCAAGCATCCGTGCGCCCTCCTCTCCGAATGAATGCGGACCGTTTCCTGCGGGTCGTCAACCCCCCGCCGCCGGCAGGACCCGCCGCAGGAACTGCCCCGTGAAGGAACGGGGATCGCGCGCCACCTCTTCGGGCGTGCCGCACGCCACCAGCTCGCCGCCCCCGTCCCCCCCTTCCGGGCCGAGGTCGACGATGTGGTCGGCCGACTTGATGACGTCGAGGTTGTGCTCGATGATGATGACGGTGTTCCCGGAGTCCGCAAAGAGGTGCAGGACGGAGAGCAGCTTCGAGATGTCGTCGAAATGGAGCCCCGTCGTGGGCTCGTCGAGGAGGTAGACCGTCTTCCCCGTCGCCCGCCGCGAGAGCTCGCGGGCCAGCTTCACCCGCTGCGCTTCCCCGCCCGACAGGGTGGTGGCGGACTGCCCCAGCCGGATGTACCCCAGCCCCACGCGCGCCAGCGTCTCCAGCTTGTGGCGGATCGGGGGTATGGGCGACAGGAACTCCAGCGCCTGGTCGACGGTCATCTCGAGGACGTCGGCGATGTTCCTCCCCTTGTAGGCGATCTCCAGCGTCTCCCGGTTGTACCGCCTTCCCCGGCACTCCTCGCAGGTCACGTACACGTCGGGCATGAAGTGCATCTCGATCTTCAGGATGCCGTCGCCCTCGCACGCCTCGCACCGCCCCCCCTTCACGTTGAAAGAGTAGCGGCCGGGGCGATAGCCGCGCGCCTTGCTCTCGGGGAGCATGGCGAACAGGTCCCGGATCGGCGTGAACACGCCGGAGTAGGTCGCGGGGTTGGAGCGGGGCGTCCGGCCGATGGGCGACTGGTCGATGTGGATCACCTTGTCCACGCCCTCCAGCCCCTCGAGCTCGCGATATTCCCCGGGACGCTCCCGGGCGCCCGTCAGCTTCTGGGCCAGCGCCCGGTGGAGCGTGTCGAGGATCAGGCTCGACTTCCCCGAGCCCGAAACGCCCGTGACGCACGTGATGACCCCCAGCGGGATCGTCACGTCGATGTCCTTCAGGTTGTTGGCGCGGCACCCGGCGATCCGGAGGACGTTCCCGTTGGAGCGGCGGCGCCGGGGAGGGACCGGGATCTTCTTCCTCCCCGCGAGATACTGGCCGGTGAGCGACGCCTCGCAGCGCACGATCGCCTCCGGCGGGCCGGCCGCCACCACGTATCCGCCGTGCTCCCCCGCCCCCGGCCCCATGTCGATCACGTGGTCCGCGGTCCGGATCGTCTCCTCGTCGTGCTCGACCACCAGCACGGTGTTCCCAAGGTCCCGGAGCTGCGTGAGGGTGGCGAGGAGCCGCCGGTTGTCCCGCTGGTGCAGCCCGATGGACGGCTCGTCGAGGATGTAGAGGACCCCCATCAGCGACGCGCCGATCTGGGTGGCCAGCCGGATCCGCTGCCCCTCCCCCCCCGAAAGGGTTGACGAGGTCCGGGACAGGTTCAGGTAATCCAGCCCCACGTTCGCGAGGAAGGACAGCCGCGCGCGGATCTCCTTGAGGATCCGCGAGGCGATCTTCTCGTCCCGCGGGGACAGCGGAAGGGACGTGAAGAACTCGAGCGCCTCCCGCACCGACAAGGCGGTCACCGCGTCGATCCCCTTCCCGCCCACGCGGACGCACAGCGCCTCCTTTTTCAGGCGCGCCCCGCCGCATTCCCGGCACGGCCGATTGTTCATGTACCGGGAGAGCTCCTCGCGGACGTCCTCCGAATCGGTCTCCCGGAAGCGGCGCTCCAGGTTGTTCATCACCCCTTCGAACGGCTTGGTGTAGGCGTACCGCCGCTCCCCCTCCTCGAGGACGAAGCGGACCGGCTCCCCCGAAGTCCCGTAGAGGACGATGTGGCGGACGCGCTCCGGAAGCTTCCCGAACGGAACGTCCAGCGGGAAGCCGTACTGCCGCGCCAGCGAGGCGAGCGCCTGGTGGTAGAAGATCTGCGTGCGGCGGCTCCAGGGGGCGATCGCCCCCTGCCGGATCGACCGGCCCGCGTCCGGCACCACCAGCTCCGGGTCGAAGTAGATCGTCGTCCCCAGCCCGTCGCACTGCGGGCACGCCCCGTGGGGGCTGTTGAAGGAGAACAGCCGCGGTGCGACCTCCGGGAGGCTCACGTTGCAGTCGGGACAGGCGAACTTCTCGCTGAAGAGCGTCCCCTTCCCCTGCTCGTCCACGACCCGGACCAGCCCGTCGGAGAGCTTGAGGCAAAGGGCGGTCGAATCGGCCAGCCGCCCCCGCGCCCCCTCCGAGACCTTCAGGCGGTCGACCACCACGTCGATGTCGTGCTTGCGCTTCCTGTCGAGCTCGATCGGCTCCGCGGGATCGCGCATCTCCCCGTCGACCAGCACGCGCGAGTAGCCGTCGCGGGCCAGCTTCGCCAGCTCCTTCCGGTATTCCCCCTTCCGCCCGCGGACGACGGGGGAAAGGAGCTGGACCCGGGTCCCTTCTCCCAGCCCCATGACGGCGTCCACGATCTGGGTCACCGTCTGCTGGCGGATCTCCTTCCCGCAGGAAGGGCAGTGGACGACGCCGACCGAGGCGAAGAGGAGACGCAGGTAGTCGTAGATCTCGGTGACCGTGCCGACGGTGGAGCGGGGATTTTTGCTCACCGATTTCTGTTCGATCGAGATGGCCGGAGAGAGCCCCTCGATCACGTCGACGTCGGGCTTCTCCATCTGCTCGAGGAACTGCCGCGCATAGGCGGAGAGCGACTCGACGTAGCGGCGCTGCCCCTCCGCGTAGATCGTGTCGAAGGCCAGCGACGACTTCCCGGAGCCCGAGACGCCGGTGACGACCACGAGGCGGTCGCGCGGGATCTCCACGTCGATGTTCTTGAGGTTGTGCTCGCGCGCGCCGCGCACGACGATCCGGTCGAGCGCCACGGCTACCGCGCCATCCCCGCCGCCATCCGCACGGCGGCCAGCAGGCTCGCCGGGCTCGCCGTGCCCTTCCCGGCGATGTCGTACGCCGTGCCGTGGTCCACGGAGGTGCGCACGATCGGGAGCCCCATCGTCACGTTCACCCCGTCCTCGAAATGGACCATCTTCAGCGGGATCAGCCCGTGGTCGTGCGTCATGGCGACGACCACGTCGAACGCGCCGCGGTATGCCCTGTAGAAGACGGTGTCCGGCGGGTACGGGCCGGAGGCGTCGATCCCCGCCGCGCGGCAGGCGTCGATCGCGGGCGCCACCAGCCGGGTCTCCTCGTCCCCGAACATGCCCCCCTCCCCCGCGTGGGGGTTGACGGCCGCGACGGCGATCCGTGGAGACGGGATCCCCATGCGATTCCGGAAGAAGGCGTCGGTGATCCGCAGCGTCTTTTCGACGAGGGCGGGGGAAAGCATCTCGAGGGCGCGGCGCAGCGAAACGTGGATCGTGACGAGGGCCACCCGGAGGCGGTCGCCTGCCAGCATCATCACCACCTCCGCGCCGCCGCAGAGATGCGCCAGGAACTCCGTGTGCCCGGGGAAGGGGACGCCGGCGGCCTTCAGCCCCTCCTTCGTCACGGGGCAGGTGACGACCGCCGCGGCTTTCCCCGACAGGACGTCCCACGTCGCGGAGCGGATGTACTCCGCCATGGCGAGGGAGCCGGGAAGGGACGGTCGCCCGAAGGGGACCTCCTCCGGGACGAGGGCGGAGCGGGCGGCCACGGCGATCCGGCCGGGGCCCGGTTCCTCCTCTCCCGCGACCGAAAGGGAAACTCCCGTTACGGATATCGCGCGCCGAAGGATCGCGGGATCGCCGTACACGACCGGGCGGCAGCGGGAGAAGATCTCTCCCTGCGCGTGGGCCGCGGCGACGATCTCGGGACCGATCCCCGCCGGGTCCCCCATCGTGATGGCGATTCTCGGAAGCATGGCGACCCGCCCGGCGTCAGAGCCGGACGTCGATGGACGCCGACCGCTTGAGCTCCTCGATGATGTCGGCGTACGCCTTCTCGCTGCGGCGGTCCGTCATTTCCTCCGCGAGGATGTCCATCACCTCCCGGAACTCCCTCGGCGTCCCTCCCCGCCGCTCTACGACCCGGACGATGTACACCCCGTGCTCGCCGGGGAACGGCCCGGAACGCTCCCCGGAGCGCAGCCGGGCGATCTCCCGGCGCATCTCGGGGAGCAGGTCCTCCTCCGGGAGGAAATCGCCTGCGAACAGCTCGACCGCCGGAAACGCGGCGCGGGCGACGCCGATGCCGTCCGCGAGCGGCCGCCCCGGCGGGAGGGAGGCCAGCGCCTGCTGCGCCGCGAACCGTGCGCGGACGACGGCTTCCTCCGCCGATTCCCCCTCGGGGATGGGGAAGAGCATCGTCTCCAGCCGGACCTGGCCGCCCCGGGCGAACCGCTCCGCGTTCTCCCGGTAATACGCCCGGACCTCGTCCTCGGTCACTGTGACTTCCCTGTGCTTCAGCGCCCTGACGATCGCCCCGCGCTCCAGCTGCCAGCGGATCCGGTTCCTGTACGCGGCGGGGGTGAGCCCTTCCCGCGCAAGGATCTCGATGAACTGCGCCTCGTCCACGTTGTTGGCCTTCCGGACCGATCCGATCGCCTTGTCGACCTCCGCGTCCGCGACCGCGCTCCCCTTCTTCGCCAGCTCCTTCCGCACCAGGGCCGCCTCGACCAGGGCGTTGATCCACCGCAGCACCGCGGCGGTGTCGCGCTCCTCGCGCAGATAGGCGTCCGCGTCGCCCAACGGCACTCCCAGCCCGCCGGCCACTTCCTCCCGCACCTCGGAAAAGGTGATCGGCTCGTCGTTCACCAGGGCGACGACGCCGTCGATGATGCGGGGATATGCCGGTGCGCCGCACAACAGCATCGCGGCCGCGATCCCCGCCGACAATAACCTCCTCTTCGCCTTCACCGCTTCTCCTCGTACAGTTTCTTCAACAGCTCCGCATGGACCCGGACGGAGGCGTTCATCGCGGCCCGGGAGAGCCACCGGCGGAACGCCTCCTCCCGCCGCGCGGCCAGGAGCGACTCCCGGATCCGCTCCTCTTCGCTTTCCGCCGTGTGCGCCCCGGCGGCCTCCCTCGCCTCGACCCGGAAGAGGCTCACCGAACAATCGAGGACGACCGGCCCGCTCACCTCCCCCACTTCCATCCCGAACAGCCCGGGCGGGAGCTCTCCCGGGAGCTCCTCCTTCGAGAAGAAGCCGAGGTCCACCCCTCCCGCGCCGGAATCCCCTCCGCCGCGGAAGCGCTCCCGGAGCCCTTCCCGGGCCGATTCGGCGATCGATTCGGACTCGAAGAGGAACTGCCGCAGCCGGATCCTTTCCGGCCGTCCCGCGGGCCTCGCTTCCTTCCGGTACGCCTCCGCCACCTCCTCCGGCGTCACGGAAACCAGGGACGAGGCGATGGCGTCGGCCGATCTCCGGTAGAGGAGCGAGCCCCGCACCCGCTCCCGCCATTCCTGCGCGCTCATTCCCACCTGGACCAGCGCCTTTTCCAGCCCCCCCTCGGGGAAGTCGGCCCGGTACCTCGTCACCTCTTCCTCGAGGGCGGCGAAAGGGACCGTGATCCCGCGGCGGGCGCCCTCCCGCAGGACGACGTTCCGCTCGACCAG
>JBFLWB010000039.1:1548-15274 GCA_040758155.1 Thermodesulfobacteriota bacterium | reverse complement strand
CGATCCCCTTCCACACGGTCGCCACGGACATCCGGACGGGACGGGAGCGGATCTTCTCGAGAGGGAGCGCGGGGGCTGCTGTGCGGGCGAGCTGCTCCATCCCGGGAATATTCCAGCCGGCGAAGATCGACGGGGAGAGCTATGTCGACGGCGGCATCGTCTCCCCGGTCGCGGTGGACGCGGCCCGTCTCCTCGGCGCGGACGTGGTGGTCGCGGTGGACATCTGCGCGGGGGTCGACGGCTCCGTCCCGGAGGGGATCCTCGACATCGTCATCCAGGCGGGCAGCATCATGTACGCCAAGATCGCGGAGGACCAGGATTCCCGGGCGGACGTCGTGATCCGCCCGCAGGTGGGGCACATCTTCGCGGGCGACTTCACGAAGAGACACGAAGCGATCCTCGAGGGGGAGCGCGCCGCGCAGGAGACGGTCCCGAAGATCCTGCGCATACTCGGCAGGCCGAACGCCTGAGAGGTAGGCAGGCCCGGCCCGGTCACTCGTAGTCGCGCGCCAGGTTCTCGAACCGGGTGAACTGGGAAAGGAAAGCGAGCTTGATGTCCTTGATGGGGCCGCTGCGGTTCTTCCCGACGATGATCTCCGCGATCCCCTTCTCCTCCTGCGGCGTCTTCTCCTTGCTGTACATCTCCTCGCGGTAGACGAACAGGATCTGGTCGCTGTCCTGCTCGATCGCCCCGGAATTATGGCTCACGATGCCGTCGGCCAGCCACGATGCGGGTCCCGGGACGGTGAGGTCGAACACCTCCTCCATGCCGTCCGGCCGGATATCGACGACGCGGTCCCAAAACAGTTCGCTTTCCGCCCAGCGCCGGAGGCCATCGTCTTCAAGGATCTCTGCGTATCCCAGCAACACGTCCCGCGATGGAGCGAAGGAAAAGTGGGCGTTTCCCCCGTAGGATGTTCCCCTCATGGCTGCCATGGTGCGTTGAGATATCCCCCGCTCCTGCATCGTCGCCTTCACCTGGAGGAACACCTCGCGCGGTAAAGTATCCGCGTTCGTATTCGGAACCACCGTCTCCAATTCATGGCGAAGCCGCTGCGCGGGCAAGGAGCGAGGACCGAAGGCGCCCACCTTGTCGAGGAAGCCGGCCTGCTGGCCCGCTCCGGAAACATCCACATTGAACACCCGCCTGTATCCCGACTTCCTGACGCAGTGGATCCTTGCGACAATCCCCAGCCGCAACAATAACGCAGCCACGTCGAGCGCAAGCCCCTCGCTTGCGGTGCTGAAGTAGACGCGGGCGGCGCCTTTCGATCCAGGGGCACGGCAACTTATGCAGCCGTCGGTTGCCCAAAGGTGGCGCAACAGAAGCCCGACCTGCTTGTCCCCCAGCCGGAAGACGTCCGCCGGCAACCGTTTTTCGTGGGACCGCTGCCCGTGGATTCCCAAATCCCGCAGCCAGCGGTTCACTCCCGCAGGGCGCCACCGGTTCCCATTCCCGGTGATAAGCAACTGGTGCCAATTTCCCCGTCCGGAGTAACGCTTGATGTCGACGCCGAACGCTCTTCTGGCGGAATCTGCCACCGCCGCGCTGTTCTCTTCCGAAGCAGTCGTGTATCGCATGGGTTGATTGACGAGATAACTGCCGTCGCCGACCAGATGCCCCAGCAGCACGACATGCTCCTCAGGCCAGATCAAGGGAACGTCGGGCTCTGGAACCAAGCGGGCGACCGCGAGCCGATCCCCCGCCTTCAGCTCGCCCACGCGGGTCCAGTCCCCGGCGCCATACAGGCGGTGTTCCGCGGTGGCCCGGATCGTGCGCCCGCTCGCAAGCGACACCCGCAGGACCGGTCTCTCCCCCACCGGCCAGACTTTATCGCTGGCGGCAGCGACGATGCGCCCCTCCGGCGACATGGCCCAGACGTCGACCTGCTTCCCGACCAGATCCCGGATGGGAACCCTGCCGCCCCCTGCGGTCAGGACGAGCGTGTCTCCCGTGACGCACTCCCTCAGGTCCGCCATCTGCGGCCGCTTGTCCTGCCGGCTCTCCACCCCGCGGCTGAGCTGGGAAATGGCGATCACCGGGATGTCGAGCTCCTTGGCCAGCGCCTTCATGGAGCGGGAGATCTCCGACACCTCCTGCACCCGGTTGTCGGGGCTGGAGCGCGCGGAGGAGCCGCGCATGAGCTGCAGGTAGTCGACGATGACCAGCCCGATGTCCTTGTCCTTCTTCAGCCGCCGGGCGCGCGCCTTCAGGTCGAGCACCGACAGCATGCCGGAGTCGTCCGTGTAGATCGGCGCGTCGGAGAGCCGCGCGACGGCCGCCACGAGGCGGTTGATCTCCTCCTGGCCGATCTGCCCGGTCCGCAGCCGCTGGAAGTTGACCCGCGCCTCGGAGGTGATCATGCGCATCGCCAGCTCCTGCCGGCTCATCTCGAGGGAGAAGATGGCGACGGGGACCTTGTGGGCCGTGGCGGCGTTCACCGCGATGTTGAGGCACAGCGCGGTCTTCCCCATCGAGGGGCGCGCCGCGACAACGATCATGTTGGACTTCTGGAACCCCGCGGTGATCTCGTCGAGGTCGACGAAGCCCGTCGGGATGCCGGTGATCCGCTTCTTCTGCTCGTAGGCCCGCTCGATGTCCTTGAGCGCCGCCCGCGCCATCTCGTTCATGGAGAAGTACTTCGGCTTGATCTCCTCCCCCGAGATGGCGAAGATCCGCTCCTCCATGCCGTCGAGGAACTCCCGGAGGTCGCCCACGCCCTGGAAGGCCGCCGCGGAGATCTCCTGGGCGGCGGCGATGGACTTGCGCAGGATCGACTTCTCCTTGACGATCGTCGCGTAGTCGGAGGCGTTCGCCGAGAGAGGAACGGCCGACACGATCTCGGCCAGGTAGGCGAGCCCCCCGATCTGCTGCTCCGCCCCGCGGTCCCGTATGACGGAGGACAGGGTGAGCTGATCGATGGGCCGGCCCGACTCGAACAGGCCGAGCATGGACTCGTAGAGGGTCCGGTGCGCGCCCTGGTAGAAGTCCTCCGGGCGCAGGATCTCCACGACGTCGCTCATGAGGTCGTTGTTCAGGAGCACCGAGGCCAGGACGGCCTGCTCGGCGTGAAGGTTGTGCGGGGGAACCCGGAGGGAGGCGTCGGTGCCGCCTGGCGGCGCGTTGCGCGTACCGTTCATCGACGCCCCCCGTCCGGAGTGCTGCTGCGTATTGCGAAAGCGGGTTCGCCTACTCTTCGGCCACCACGCTGACGGAGACCTCGGGGAGGACGTCGGCCGCCACGCGGACCTTCACCTTGTAGTCGCCGAGCTGCTTGATCGGATCCGCGAGCTGTATCGCCTTGCGGTCCACCTTCATCCCCGCCTTCTCCAGCGCCTCGGCGATGTCCCGCGACGTGACGGCGCCGAACAGCTTCCCTTCCTCCCCCGCCTTCGCGGCCAGGGTGAGGGACATCCCGGAGAGCGTCTCGGCCGTCGCCTCGGCGGCCTTCCGGGCCTTCTTCGCGCGGGTCTCGATCGCCCGCCGGTCATGGTCGAGGGTCTTCATGTTCCGGACATTCGCCAGGAGCGCCATCTGCCGCGGGATGAGGTAGTTCCTTCCGTACCCGTCCGCGACCTTCACGACATCGCCGGCCTTCCCCAGCTTCTCGACGTCCTCGCGCAGGATGACTTTCATCGCCCCACCCCCTACCGGACCTGCGTGGCGGTGAACGGGATCAGCGCCACGATGCGCGCCTTCTTGATCTCCATCGTCAGCTTCCGCTGGTGTTTGGCGCAGTTGCCCGTGATGCGGCGGGGAACGATCTTCCCGCGCTCGGAGACGAACTGCTTGATCATATAGGCGTTTTTATAGTCGATCTGGAGCTCCTTCTCGGCGCAGAAGCGGCAGAACTTCTTCCGGACGTAGCGTCTCTTCCCGCCGGGGCCGCGGTCTTCGCGGGGCCCGGACGACGGCCGGGGCTTGTACGGGGTGCTCATCGGTTCCTTCCTCCTTTATTCCAACCGGTATGTTTTTTTCAGAACGGAATGTCGTCGTCGGGCGGCTCCTGCGACCCGCCCGCGGAGGCGGTGCCTTCCGCGCTCTGGCCGCGGCCGGAACCGGATCCCAGGAACTGGACGTTGTCGGCCACGACCTCGATCTTGCTACGCTTCTGGCCGTCGGTCTCCCAGCTCCGCTGCCGAAGGCGCCCCTCGACCAGGACGGGCCGCCCCTTCGAGAGGTACTCCGCGCAGTTTTCGCCCATCTTGCCGAAGACTACGATGTCGAAGAAGGAGACCTCCTCCTTGACCTCGTTGGTGGCCTTCGACTTGTAACGGGAGTTCACCGCCACGGAAAATCCGGTGACCGCCGTCCCGGAAGGCAGGAAGCGCGTTTCCGGGTCCCGGACCAGGTTCCCCGCCAGGATGACGCGGTTAAACGTGACCATGCGGCGTTCCCTCCATTGCGGGCGGTTGCCTCACTTCCCGGCAGGGGCCGAAGGCGTTTCGGACGCGGGCGCTTCGGTCGGCGCCGGGGCCTCCCCCTGGGGAGCGGCGGCCTTGGCGGGCTTCAGTTCCGCGGTGTGGACGGTGGTCAGGTGGCGCAGGATCCCGTCGAAGATCTTGATGTTGCGCTCCACCTCCTCCACGACGCCGCGGGTGCCTGTGTACAGGAGGAAGGTGTAGAAAGCGTTGCTTCTCTTCCGGATCTGGTAGGCGAGCTTGCGGTTTCCCCAGTCGTCCGTCTTCAGGACCTCGCCCTGGAACGAGGCGACCACCCCCGAAAGCTTCCCGAGGAACTCCTTCCTCTGGTCCTCCGGGAGTTCGGGGTCGAACAGGATGGCGGTTTCATACCTCTTCGGTGTCATCTTGCGGTTTAGCCTCCTTTCGGCTGATCGAGCCCCCGGACGCTTCGCCGGGGGCAAGGAGTATGTTCCCCGCCGGAGGGTCCGGCCGGGGTTTGCGCGGCTTCACGTTCCACCGCGTCATGGCCTTGTCGAAACCGAGCCGGGCGATGTCGCCCAGCGCGGCGCAGGCGGCCGCGACCGCCTCTTCGAACGCCCCCCTCGATGCGGGATCGGGGGGGTGCAGCACGTACTCGGCGGGGTCCACCCCTTCCGGGGGCCTTCCGATCCCCACGCGGACCCTGAGGAACTCGAGGGTGCCCAGGTGCTCCCGCAGCGATTTCAGCCCGTTGTGTCCGCCGGTGCCGCCGCCGCGCTTGAGCCGCACGGCGCCCGCCGGGAGGTCGAGGTCGTCGTGGACGACCACCAGGTCTTCCGGCCCCTCCGCGAGCTTCCGGTACAAGGGGCCCAACGCCGCGCCGGACAAATTCATGAACGTCATCGGCTTGACGAGGAGGACCCGGCGCCCCTCCAGCTCGCACTCCGCGCGCTCGGCCTCGCCGGACACCCGCCATCGAACGCCCGACCCGGAGGCGAGACGGTCGACCGCGAGAAATCCCGCGTTGTGGAGCGTGGCCTGGTACTTCCGCCCCGGGTTCCCCAGTCCGACGACGAGGCGCGTGGGCTGCTCTCCTTACTTTTCCTTCTTTTCCTTCTTCGCGGGCTCTTTCGCGGCCTCTTCCTTCTCGCCGCCCTCCGCCACGCTTGCGCCCTCTGCCGCCTCGCCTTCGACCGCCTCGACCGCCGCCGGGGCCGCTTCGGCCTTCGGCGTGTGGACCGCCGCGACGGGCATCTTCAGGTCCTTCTCCGTGGGGACGACGCCCGGCGGGAACTGGAGGTTTCCGAGCGACAGCGATTGCCCGATGCCGAGGGAGCTGACGTCGGCCTCGATGAACTCGGGCACCTGGTCCGGCGTGCACTCGACCTCGAGGCTGCGCATGACCACTTCGAGGATGCCGCCCAGCTCGATGCCCGCCGCCTTCCCGCGGATCCGGATCGGCACCTCGACGCGGAACTTCTGACCGAGCGCCACCTCGTAGAAGTCGACGTGGGTCACCTGGTCGGTTCGGGGGTTGGTCTGCACCTCCTTGAGGACGGCGAACGACTCCTTCCCGTCCCCGCCGTCCCGGACGGTCATCTTCACGATCACCGTCCCGCGCCGCGCGGTGTCGAGGAACTTCTCGAGCGGCTTCCGCTCGAACTCGATCGACCGCGTCTCGAGACCCCTTCCGTAGATGACGCCGGGAACCCGCCCCGCGGCGCGACGTTTCCGGTTGATCTCTTTCCCCGTATCGCGGCGGCGCTCCGCCGCCAACTCCATCATTGCCATCTTCCCTTCCCTCCTGGCCTAAACGAACAGCGAGCTGACCGAATCCTGGAAATGGATCCTCTTGATGGCCTCCCCGAGGAGGGGCGCCACGGAGAGGACGCGGATCTTCCGGCACAAAGATTTCTCCCCCAGCGGGATCGTGTTCGTTACGACGAGCTCCTCGAGCTGGGAGTTTTCGAGCCGCTCGATGGCCGGCCCCGACAGGACCGCGTGGGTGGCGCAGGCGTAGATGTGCTTCGCCCCCTTGGCGCGAAGCGCCTCGGCGGACTGGACCAGCGTTCCCGCCGTGTCCACCATGTCGTCAACCATCACCGCCGTCTTCCCATCGACCTCGCCGATGATGTTCATCACCTGGGCGACGTTCGGCCCCTCGCGCCGCTTGTCGATGATGGCGAGGGAGGCGTTCAGCCGCTTGGCCATCGCCCGGGCGCGCTCCACCCCGCCGGCGTCGGGGGAAACCATGACGATGTCGTTCCGGTAGTTCGCCTTGATGTAATCGAGGATCACCGGGGAGGAGTACAGGTGGTCGACCGGGATGTTGAAGAACCCCTGGATCTGGCCGGCGTGGAGGTCCATCGTCAGCACCCGGGAGACGCCCGCCGCCGCCAGGAGGTCCGCGATGAGCTTCGCGGTGATGGGCGCCCGGGGGAGGACCTTCCGGTCCTGCCGCGCGTATCCGTAGTACGGCAGCACCGCGGTCACCCGCTTCGCCGACGCGCGCTTCAGGGCGTCCATCAGCACCAGCAGCTCCATGAGATGGTCGTTCACCGGGGGGCAGGTGGGCTGGATGAGGAACACGTCCACTCCCCGCACGTTGTCCCGGATCTCGACGTTGATCTCGCCGTCGCTGAAACGCTTCACCATCGCGGAGCCCAGCGGGATGCAGAGGTACGCGCAGATTTCCTTCGCCAGTTCCGGGTTGGCGTTCCCGGTGAAAATCTTTAATCTGGTCACACGGTTCCCCTGTTGGAGGAGGCTTCCTGCCGAAAGAAGTGAATACTATAACGAAAGCGGGCTCGTTGGCAAGCGGTATTCTGGCTGGGAGGGAAGGGGTCGAACCTTCACATGCGGCTCCAAAGGCCGCTGTCCTGCCATTAGACGACCTCCCAGCTTACCGCTGGATATTAGCGGGAGGCCGCCGCATCGTCAAGGCCGGCGCCCATCCAGCGTTCGTACTCCCCGATCACCGCCTCCTCGATCATTCGTCGGGTCTCGTTATTCAGCGGGTGGGCCATGTCCCTATATGTCCCGTCCTTGGATTTCTTGCTCGGCATGGCGATGAACAACCCGTTGGGCCCGCGGATGACCTTCAGATCGCGGACGACGAAGCAGTCGTCCAGGATGATCGTCGCGTACCCCTTGAGCTTCTCGTTGTCCGACACGGGGAATACCCTCACCTCGGTGATGCGCATTGCTGCCTCCTTCCTCCGACATTCCCTGCCGATGCGATGCTCCTCGCGACGAAGCATCTCATCCCGTCTCCCCCGCCTCCCTTCAGCCGCCCGGCGGCGCCCCTTGCGTCCTCCTCGGAAGGGAACAGGCCGAATACCGCAGACCCGCTCCCCGACAGTCCGGCGGCCAGCGCGCCGGCGGCCTTGAGCTCTCTTTTCAACCCGCCGATTTCCGGGTACTCCGCGGCCCACGCCTTTTCGAAATCGTTCCGGACGAAGGACGCCAGATCCGAAAAATCCCGGAACGACGGGATATTTCCCTTCGGAGGCGGTTCCATGGCACCGCGCCGGAGCCGCCCGTAGCCCTCCCGCGTGGAAAGCCCGAAGGAAGGCAGGACGATGACGGCGTGGAACGGGACTTCCCACGTCATCGGGGAAAGCCGTTCCCCGTATCCTTCCACCAGCGCCGCCCCGCCCAAAGTGAAGAACGGGACATCCGCCCCCACGCGAGCCGCCATGGAAAGGAGCTCTTCCTGCGACGGGCGCCTCCCCGTGAGCGCGCAGAGCCCTTTCAGCGTCGCGGCCGCGTCGGAGCTTCCCCCTCCGAGCCCCGCTTCGGAGGGGATCCCTTTCCGGAGCCGTATCCGCACTCCGGTCGGTTCCCCCGCCCATTCCCGGAAGAGCGACGCCGCGCGGTGGCAGCTGTTGCCCTCGTCCTTGGGGATCCCGGGAGCGTCGCACTCCACGGAAACCCCGTCGGTCGACCCCTCGACGGTCACTTCGTCGTAGAGGGAGACCGGGACCATGACGGAACGGATGTCGTGGAATCCGTCCGACCGTTTTCCGAATACCTCAAGAGACAGGTTCAGCTTGGCGGGGGCCAGGAAGGTTATTGCGGCGGAAGCATTCAAGGAAACGCCTTTTCAAACGCCGTTTTTATTATCGTTTATCATGAGGAGGCCCCGCGTGTCAATATACCTGGGACAAATGAGGAATATTCATCAAACACGATTTTATACTGTAAAAATAAAACGTGCGGGGACGTCGGAAAAGGCGCCCCCGCACGGTGTTGTTCCGCTATCGCTTCACTTCGATGTGCGCCAGCTTCTCGTAGTACTTCGCCAGGCTGCAATGGTCCATGTCGCCCTGCCCGTCGACTTTCAGCGCCTGCATCATCTCCATGACGGAGGCGGTCAGCGGGAGCGGCACGCCGATCTCCCGGGAGGTCTCCAGCACGTTCCCGAGGTCCTTGATGTGGAGGTTGATCCGGAAGCCCGGATTGAACTTGCGGTCCATGACCAGCGGCGCCTTCGCGTCGAGCACCGTGCTCCCCGCCAGCCCTCCCCGGATGGCCTGGTAGACCAGCTCCGGCTGCACCCCGGCCTTCGCCGCCAGGACCAGCGCCTCGGACATGGCGGCGATGTTCAGGGCGACGATGACCTGGTTTGCCAGCTTGGTGATGTTGCCGGCGCCGATGTCGCCCGTCCGCACCACGGAGCCCGCCATGGCCTTCATGATGGGGTACCACTTGTCGAATACTTCCTGTTTTCCGCCGACCATGACCGACAGCGTCCCGTCGACGGCCTTCGGCTCGCCGCCGCTGACCGGCGCGTCGAGCATCTCCATCCCCTTCTCCGCCAGCTTCGCGGCGATCTCCCGACTGGCCAGCGGCGCGATCGAGCTCATGTCGATGAGGGTCTTGCCGGGGGCGCCCCCTTCGAGGACGCCGTCCGGTCCGAGGACGGCCGCCTTCACGTGCGGCGAGTTCGGGAGCATGGTGATGACGACCTCGCACCGCTGTGCCACTTCCTTCGGCGAGGAAGCCGTTTCCGCGCCCAGGCCCGCAAGCTCCTTCACAGGGGCGGGATTGATGTCGTGCACGACCAGCGCGTGCCCCGCCTTGATCAGGTTCTTCGCCATCGGCCGACCCATGATGCCGAGCCCGATAAAGCCCGTCTTCATCGCTTGTCTCCTTCCGTCCGCTGCCCCCTTCCGTCGCGGATCGCGGCCGTTACTGGATCGAGATTTTCAGGTCCTTGATGATCTTGGCATAATCGTCGGTGGCCTGCTTGATGAACTTGGCGTACTCTTCGCTGCCCATGAACATGACGGGCTGGTTCATGTTCGCCATCGCCTGCTTGAACTCGGGATCCTCGGAGACCTTCTTCAAGGTGCTCTCCAGGTACTTTATGACTTCCTTCGGGGTGCCGGCAGGCGCCGCGACGCCCTTCACGGAACCCCAGGTGGCCACGTCAAATCCCTGCTCCCTCAGCGTCGGAACGTTGGGCATCGACGGGTCACGCTCCGGAAGCGCAACGCCGATCGCCTTGAACCGCCCGGCCTTGATGTGGGGAAGGATTTCCGAAGGATGGCCGCCGCCGATCATCAGATGCCCCCCGGCCAGCGCCGTCGTGGCCTCGGCGCCTCCCGAGAAGGGAACCGTGACGATCTGGATCCCCGCCGTCTTGCCCAGCGCGGTCAGGGCCAGGTCGACCGCCCCGGCCTTGACGGAGACCGCGGTGGTGACTGGCTTGTTCTCCTTCTTGGCCCACGCGACCATTTCCTTGACCGAGTTGAACTGGGAGTTCGCGCCGGTGACAATGGCCACGGAGTGGATGGAGAGCCTCGCCACTGCGGCCAGGTCCTGCGGCGCATAGGGCATCTTCTGGAGCGACGGCATGACGATGTCGTGCCCGGAGCCGTAGCCGAAGTACAGGGTGTAGCCGTCGGGCTTCGAGCGAACCACGACTTCCGTCCCGACCACGCCGCCGCCGCCCGGCTTGTTGACGATTACCAACGGCTGCTTCGAATATTTCGGCCAGACCTTCTCCACGGCCCTGGCGAGCAGGTCGGTGGACCCTCCCGGGCCGAAGGGGACCACGCCGGTGATCGGTTTCGACGGGAACTCCTCCGCGGACGCGAGCGCGGCGAAGACCACGATCGATGCGACCAGCAGTGCGACGAACAATGCGGTGGTTCTTTTCATCTCTCTTCTCCTTTCAAGGATTTTGTGGAGAGGCGGTTGTAGATCATCCATGCGGACTGTCCGACGGCGAGGACCGCGAACAGGCCGATCAAGGCAAGGGAGATCGGGCGGGAAAGGAAGATCGAGAAACTTCCCCCGGAAATGAGCAACGACTGGCGCATCGACTGCTCTATCATGGGGCCCAGCACGAAGGCAAGCACCAGGGGGCCCGGCTCGAACCGGAGCTTGCGCAGGAGGTAGCCGAACAGCCCGAACGCGAGCAGCGTGTATATGTCGAATGCCTGTCCCTGGATGCTGTAGGAGCCGATGACGGTGAACAGGATGATGACCGGCCCCATGATCCCGAAAGGAACCCGCGTGAGCTGCGCCCACAGCCCCACCAGCGGGAGGTTCAGCACCAGCAGCATGACGTTGCCGAGGTACATCGAGGCGATCACGCCCCAGAAGACCTCGGGGTGCTCCTGGATGAGGAACGGGCCGGGGGTGATTCCCTTGATCATCAGGGCGGCGAAGATCATCGCGATGGAGGCGTTCCCGGGGATGCCCAGCGTCAGCAGCGGGATGAACGACGAGCTCGACGCCGCGTTGTTCGCCGACTCGGGGCCCGCCACCCCCTCGATCGCGCCCTCCCCGAACTCCGCGGGGTTCTTCGCGACCTTCTTCTCCACCGCGTAGGAGACCAGCGAGGAGATGACCGCGCCGCCGCCCGGGATCACGCCGACGAAGAAGCCGATCAGGGTGCCGCGCAGGATCGCCATCCGGGACGCCGCCCAGTCCTTCAGCGTGGGCCAGACCTGCCCCACCTTCGTGGTCGCGACCTCAGCCTTTACGGCGGATTCGAGCCCGACGAAGATCTCTCCCAGCCCGAACACGCCCATGGCGAGCGTGACGAAGTCGAACCCGCTCTGCAGCTCGATGACGCCGAAGGAGAAGCGCGTCTTGCCGGAGATGGGGTCCAGCCCCACCGAGGCCAGGAGCAGCCCCATCGCCATCATCACGAGACCCTTGACGATGGAGGAGCCCGACAGGGTCACCGCCATCAGCAGCCCGACGACGGCCAGGGAGAATTTCTCCGGCGGGCCGAAGCTCAGCGCGAACTTGGCGATCGCCGGGGCGAACAGCGTCATGCCGACGATGCCGATCGTCCCGGCGACGAACGATCCGATGGCGGCGATGCCCAGCGCCGCGCCGGCCCGCCCCTTCTTCGCCATCTTGTAACCGTCTATGCAGGTGACGACCGACGCCGCCTCCCCCGGGAGGTTCAGCAGGATCGACGTGGTGGAGCCCCCGTACATCGAACCGTAGAAGATCCCGGCCATCAGGATGATGGCCGTGACGGGAGAGTCGACGACATAGATGGCGGGCAGCAGGAGGGCGATCGTGGCGGCGGGGCCCAGCCCGGGGAGGACGCCGATGGCGGTGCCGACCAGCGCGCCGAGGAAGGCGAAGAGGACGTTGATGGGGGTCAGCGCGATTCCGAAGCCGCCGATCAGTCCGCCGATGGTTTCCATCCCGCCCCTCCTCTCAGGACCACCAGGAACCGGACGGCAGGAACACCTTGAGGAGGCGGGCGAACAGCACGTACATGAACGCCGCGCTCGCCGCGGAGACGATCGCGGCCTTCGCCCACCCTTCCCGCTCCACGATCTTCTGCCAGCCGACCATGAACAGCGCGGTGGAGAGGATGTAGCCGGCCTTCTCGAACAGCCAGGCGTAGAGGACCACCAGAAGGATCCCCGGGAGCAGCCTCGCGAGGACCATGTCCCGCTCCGCGCGCTTTTCGGCCGCCGCCTCCGCGGCGTCCCCTTCCCCGGCCTTCGGACGGTGCGGCTTTTCCAGGAGGACCTTGACGTACCAGACGGCGCCCAGCACCGAGAGGACAACGCCGATGCAGAACGGGAGGAAGCCCGCGCCGGGCATGATCATCATCCCCAGCTTCAGGTAATGGTGGGAGTAGAAAGCGACGAAGATCCCGAAGGCGATCAGGAGGACCGCGGAAACCTTCTCCGCCCCGCCGTGCCCCGCCCTACCCATCCAGCGCGCCCATCCCGGCCAGGATGTCCCGCAGCTTCGCCCGGTTGGCCTCCGTGCAGGGGCCGTTCGGCCGGATCGGCTCCCCCACTTCAAGACCGAGCAGGTTCAGCGCGTCCTTGATCACCACCGGGAAGCTCCCCAGGTTGAACGCCAGCCGAAGGGGGGCCAGCCTGAACTGGGCTTCCAGCGCCCCCGCCAGGTCGCCGGACCGGAACTTGTCGTAGATCTCCACCACGAGGGAGGGGACGACGTTGGCCGTCGCGGCGACGCAGCCGACCCCTCCGTACGCGAGCGTCCCGAGGATCATGATATCCCTGCCGGCCATGACCCGGAATCCCTTCCCGCGCGTCCGGCGGATGTATTCCGCCGTCAGCACCAGGTCGCCGCTGCTGTCCTTCGCCCCGACGATGTTGGGGACGTCGGCCAGCCGCTCGATCAGCGCCGCCGAGATGTTGACGTTCATCCGGTCGGGATTGTTGTAGAGCAGCACCGGCAGGGCGACCGAGTCCGCGACCGCCCGGAAATGGCGGTACAGCTCCTCGTCGTTGGGGGAGAGGAACATCGGCGGGAGCATCGTGACGGCCTGCGCCCCCTCCTCCGCGGCCATCCTTGCCCCCTGGATGCACTCCCGGGTGGAGATCGCCCCGATCCCCGCGTAGACCGGGACGCGCCCCTTCGCCTGGTCGACGGTGATCCGCACGGCGCGCCGCTGCTGCTCCGGGTCGAGCCCGAAGAACTCCCCGGTGCTTCCGAGCGACAGGATGCCGTGCACGCCGCCGGCGACGACGTGGTCGACCATCCGCCGCAGGCTGCGCTCGTCCACCCGCTCGTCGCGGTCCACCGGGGTGACGATGGGCGGGATGACTCCGCGGATGAAGCTCGTGTCCATGGCCCTCCCCCTCTTCAGCGCACCATGCAGGGGCGCTTGTTGTCGAATTTCCAGCCCGGGATCAGGTACTGCATGGTCTTCGCGTCGTCGCGGGCGCCCAGAGCCTTCTCCTTGTAGAGCCTGTGCGCCTCCTCGATCCGATCCATGTCGGGGGCGATCCCCAGCCCCGGGGACTCGGGGACGGCGACCTTCCCGCCGGCGATCCGCAGCGGCTCGCGGGTGAGCCGCTGGCCGTCCTGCCAGATCCAGTGC
>JBFLWB010000039.1:0-1538 GCA_040758155.1 Thermodesulfobacteriota bacterium | reverse complement strand
GATCTTCCCGGGCGCCGCCGCGGCGACGTGGGTGAACATCGCCAGCGAGACGTCGAAATGGTTGTTGGAGTGGGAGCCCCAGGTCAGCCCCCATTCGCGGCACATCTGCGCCACGCGCACCGCGCCGCGCATCGTCCAGAAGTGCGGGTCCGCCAGCGGGATGTCCACCGATTGCAGCCGGATCGCGTGCCCCATCTGGCGCCAGTCGGTCGCGATCATGTTCGTTGCGGTCGGAAGCCCCGTCGCCCGGCGGAACTCCGCCATCACCTCGCGCCCGGAATATCCGCCCTCCGCGCCGCAGGGATCTTCGGCGTAGGCCAGGACATGCCCCTTGCCGCGGCAGAGGCGTACCGCCTCTTCGAGCGGCCAGGCGCCGTTCGGGTCGATGGTGACGCGCGCGCCCGGGAAACGCTCCGCGAGCGCCGTGACCGCCTCGATCTCCTCCTCGCCGCGAAGCACGCCGCCTTTCAACTTGAAGTCGTTGAAGCCGTACCGGGCCTTCGCCGCCTCGGCGAGCCGCACGACCGCCGCGGGAGTGAGGGCTTCCTCGTCGCGCAGGCGGAGCCAGTCGTCCTTCTCGCCGGAGCCGTCCCGATACGGAAGATCGGTCTTCCGGCGGTCGCCGATATAGAAAAGGTAGCCGAGCATCTCCACCGCGTCGCGCTGCCGCCCGTCCCCAAGAAGCGACGCGACCGGCACGCCGAGGAACTGCCCGAGGAGATCGAGCAGGGCGGCCTCCACGGCGGTGACCGCATGGATCGCGATGCGCTGATCGAAGGTCTGGAGTCCCCGCCCGCCGGTGTCCCGGTCGGCGAACGCCTTCCGCATCGACTCGAGGATGTCGAGGTACCTGCCGACGGGGCGGCCGACGACCATGGGAACGGCGTCCTCCAGCGTCCGCCGGATCCGCTCCCCGCCGGGCACCTCGCCGATCCCGGTGCATCCCGAGCTGTCTTCCAGAAGCACGATGTTGCGGGTGAAGAAGGGGGCGTGCGCGCCGCTGAGGTTCAGCAGCATGCTGTCTCGCCCCGCGACCGGTACCACGCGCATCCCGGTGACGACCGGTGCGCCGGAGATGCCGGCAGTGTCCGTCCGAACGTCCATGAAGGTCTCCTATGGCGACATGGTAGCGATGTCATTTATGGGTGTCAATCGATTTCATATGCCGCATATTTTCGCTTTATATCAGTCTTGGCGGGTTGACACGGCACGATGTTAACGCTAACATTTTGTGGATAAAACGGACCGCATCCCCGATGCGTGCCCGCACGGAGGCAACAACCATTCGGAGATCCACCGGAATAACTACCCTGGCGGACGTGGCCAAGCTGGCCGGGGTCTCCCCGATCACGGTTTCCCGGGTGCTCAACCACCCGGAGATCGTGGCGCCCGGCACGATCGAGAGCGTCCGGCAGGTGATCGAGCGGACCGGCTACGTGCCGAACCTGCTGGCGGGGGGGCTGGCCTCGAGCCGGACCCGCTTCGTGGCGGCGATCGTACCGGCGATCTCGAACCAGGTCTTCTCCGAGCCGATTCAG
>JBFLWB010000038.1 GCA_040758155.1 Thermodesulfobacteriota bacterium | reverse complement strand
TCTTCGGGGCCTACGCGCTGCTGAACCTGACCATCTTCTACTTCGCCATGCCGAAGGTGAAGGGGATCGAGGTGTTCGACGACGCGCGCGGAAAGATCGGCTTCTGGACGATGTGCATCGCCATGATGATCATGGGGCTGACCTTCGGCGTCGCGGGGGTGCTGCAGAGCTACATCGAGCGAGTCCTCGACATGGGATACATGACCGCGCAGGGATACATGCGCCTCTGGATGGGCGTCACGATGACCGCCGGCGTGTTCTTCCTCGCCGGGCTGCTCACCACCGTCTGGGACCTGCTCACGGTGCGCCCCGCGAAGGCGCAGGGGTAAGAACGGCCTTTTCCCGCCTTCCCCGAGGGGGGGCCGGCGCGCTTGACTCCCGTCAAGGAACCGGTCCCCCCTCCCGGAGATAATCCTCCTCAGGCGCCGGGAATTCCCCGGAACGGGAAAACGACCTGCGGAGGATACCGATGGATCGCTATACGAAGGGCTTCGTCGTCGCGTCGCTTGTGTACTTTTTCCTTGCCGCCGTCCTGGGCATCTGGATGGGCGGAGCGGGCTACGCCGATTGGGTCCGTTTCACGCACGTCCACTTCAATCTGCTCGGCTGGATGACGATGATGATCTACGGGGTGGGCTACTTCATCCTGCCCCGGTTCAACGGGCGCACGCTGCGCTGGCCGTCCTGGCTGCCGGCCCATTTCTTCATCGCCAACATCGGGCTGATCGGGATGGTCGTCTTCTACCCCGCGCGGCCGTCGGCCGCCTTCGTCCTCTTCTCGGCGCTCTCCGTGATCTCCGCGGCGATGTTCGCGGCGAACATGGCGGCGACGATCCTGCTGGAGCCGGTTCCGGCTGAGGAGGAAGCGGAGGAGCCGGAAAGCGCTCCTTCTCCCGTCGCCGCTACGCCGCCCGCGGTCGTCGACGCCGACATGCGGGTGGGCGAGATCCTTTCCCGGTGGCCGGAGACCGTGGGCGTCTTCGTCGGGAACGGCTTCCGCGGCCTGGGAGACGCCGGTCACCGCGAGCACGTGATGCGGATGGGCATAACCCTGCGGATGGCGTGCAACAACCACGGCGTGGACCCGGCGTACATGGTCTCGACGCTCAATGACGCGATCGCCCCCGCGAAGGCGGCCCCGTCCCCCGCGCCGATCGGTCCGGACCACATCCTCGGCGACATCCTGAAGATCTACCCCGAGACAGAGAAGGTCTTCCGGAAGTATTATGGGGATGGCTGCTTCTCCTGCCCGGGCCAGGCGACGGAATCTGTGAAACAAAGCGCCCTGCTCCACAACGTGAGCGAGAAGCAGCTCCTGGCGGAGCTGAACCGGACCGCGGGACTCTGACGGACATCCGGAGGGATCGATGACCCTGATCGAAGTGATGCAGAAGCTGCTCGAGAAGGAGCGGGGGAAGGTCATCTGCCTCGAGCAGCTTGCATTTTTCGCCTCGGACAAGAACGTCAACAAGCTGCTGGCCTCCATCCGGCACGCCGCGGCGGTTTCCTGCGAGGGGCTGCACAGCTGGATCATGCAACGGGGAGGTACGACCACGAACGAGGTAGCCGACCTTCTGGACAAGGTGATGGACCTCCCCTCCTGGCAGGCGCAGTTCGAATGCCTGATGCAGGAGGAGCAGGAGATGGTCCGGATGATCGAGGGACTCGCCGACGAGAATTTGAGCCCCGATGAAATCGTGTTCCTTCGCAATCAGAAGAGCCTGCACCTCGAGAATATCCAGAAATACCGGGCGCTGCTCGGATAAAGGGGAAAAGGCGATGCACGTCGCGCACTGGGAAGCGGTAGAGGGGAAGGCGGTCACGGAAGCGGGGGCGGAAGGCGTCACGATCCGGGTATTGATGGGCGACAACGTGGGGGCGCCGAACTTCACGGCGCGCCACTTCGAGCTGGCTCCCGGCGGGCACACGCCGTTCCACGCCCACCCGTGGGAGCACGAGGTCTTCGTCCTCTCGGGGAAGGGAACGGTGAAGCGCGTGGACGGCGAGACCGAGGTAGGTCCGGGC
>JBFLWB010000037.1 GCA_040758155.1 Thermodesulfobacteriota bacterium | reverse complement strand
GGAGGAGCCATACCGACTGCTGAAGGTGGAGACAACCTAGCGCTTTCACCTGGCGCCAGATATAAGTGCGGAACCGGGTGGGCTCCGAGGGAACCTTGTAAGTCAGCATCAACCACCGGCGAAAGGATCCGTCACTCATCGGGCATACCGTGAAACAGGGAGAATATGTAACAGCTGATACATGTATCATGTGTAATCACTATTGTCAAATTCTCTATTAGGCTCGCA
Source organism: Thermodesulfobacteriota bacterium (assembly GCA_040758155.1). Classification (NCBI taxonomy): domain Bacteria; kingdom Pseudomonadati; phylum Thermodesulfobacteriota; species Thermodesulfobacteriota bacterium. The sequence goes on along the minus strand of JBFLWB010000037.1, from coordinate 3,453 downwards.
CCCTCAAGGGATCTCCAAAGCGAAAGAGAAGTTCAGGAAGCCCGGGAATTTCGGACGGTTGGCCAGGAGAAAATTTAAAGATTTCAGAGCGATTGCCGATAAGCCTCCGGTATGGTGTCCCACCCTGCCAGCGTTCGCTCCAAGATGTTCCTCCTCGGGGTCCTGGCCTTTCTCCCGGTAATCCTGGTGACTGTGTACAACGCCTGGTACCAGCGGAAGATGGATGTCTTCGAATCCCGGGAACGGATGGAAAAAATCCTGGCCTTCGCGGTCCTCTACGAAGAGGAGGTCATCCGGGAAGTCCAACGGGATCTTGCGATGCTGGCGGATGTGCCGGTGGTCCGGGGGGGCGGGAAGCCCGCGAGCGAAATACTGGCCCGGCTCCTGAAGAATAGTCCAAAATATACGAATTTTCTGGTCTGCCGCCCTGACGGTCGGGTGATTTCCAGCGCCCTCCCGTTGCGGTCCGCGGTGGATTTTTCCGATCGGCCTTACTTCCAGGAAGTGCTCAAGAACAAGTCGTTCACCATCGGCCAGTATTTCGTGGGAAGGATCACGGGGAAGCCCGTCATACCTTTCGCCTGGCCCGTGCTGGACCGGCGGGGGGAGGTGACCGCGGTCCTGATCATCCCCCTGGACCTCTCCCTCGTAACCGAGTTCGAGGCCGAGATCGATACCCAGATTCCGCCGTCCTCCTCCTACATAAGACTCGATAGCCGCGGCTCCGTAATGTCCGCATTTCCCGATGCGCAGATGTTCGGAAAGGGGCATCCTCTGGAGGAATTCCTTTTCCGGAGGATCTCGAAGGAGAAAAAAGGCACGTTCCAGATGGTGGGGGCGGACGGCGTGGACCGCCTCTACCTTTTTTCGCCATACCACAGCCCCATGAAAATGGAAGGAGGGTATGCCCTCCTCGGCATCCCGACCCGATCGCTCTTTGCAGCGGTGGACCGCCAGCTCGCCATAAGCCTTGCGATCCTTTCCATCGTCGCGTCGCTTTTCCTGTCGATCATGTGGTGGGGAGGGAACACCCTGCTCGCGCGTCCGGTGAGGATCCTGGCCGACGCATCGAAACGTCTGGAAGCGGGCGACCTTGCGGCCCGATCGGGTCTCGGATCCACACCGGGGGAGTTCGGCCAGTTGGGGGGGGCGTTCGATGAAATGGCCGCCGAGCTCCAGCGCCGGCAGGATGAATCGCTGAGGATGCAGGAGGCGCTTCGCGCATCCGCGGAGAAAGCGGAAAAAGAGAAGGCCAAGACCGAAGCCATCATCGCCGGGATGGGAGACGGCATCAGCATCCAGGACAGGAATTACAGGATCCTCTTCCAGAACCAGGTCTTGAAAGACGACGCCGGCGACCATGTCGGGGAGGTTTGCTACAGGGCGTATCACGGCCTGGATCGTGTTTGCGACGGCTGTGCCGCCGAGCGCTCCTTCCGCGATGGAAAGATCCACACCAAGGAAAATATCGCCGAGGTGAACGGCAAAACGAGATACTTCGAAAACACGGTGTCTCCGATGAGGGATTCCTCGGGGAACATCACCGGCGCGATCGAGGTCGTCCGGGACATCACCGGAAGGAAAAAGTCCGAGCATCGGATCCGGAAGGGGATAAAGATCCTTTCCGACCTCCGGGAAATCGATCGGCACATCCTTCGCGGCGCAGATGTACGGGAAACGTTCGGCGTGGTATGCGACGCCGTTGTGGGAATGGGATACAGGCATTGCTGGGTCGGGCTGGCCGAGCCGGATCACACCGTCCGCCCGGTGGCGGCCAGGGGAGTGGAGCTGGAAGAGCTCGCGAACGCGGGCATCCGGTGGGACGACTCCCCCCGGGGGCAAGGCCCTTCCGGCGCCGTCATAAAGTCCGGGAAGCCGCTGGTTTCCCGCGACATTTTCGGAGATGAAGGTTACGAGCCCTGGAGAAATGCGGCTGTGAACCTCGGGTGCCCCGCGCGTGCGTCCTATCCCCTGAAAACCGGAGACGGGCACGTCTGGGGCGTATTCCACGCCTACGGCGGAGATCCCGACTGCTTCAGCCCGGAGGAATTGCAGGATCTGGAGACCTTCGCGGGACAGGTTTCGGTGGCCATGGAGAGCAGCCGTCAATGGGAGGCCATCCGCGATGCCCACCAGCGCCTGACCTTCCATGTGAACCGCATGCCGCTGGGCTTCATCGTGTGGAACAAGGATTTCCGGGTGACGGAGTGGAACCCCGCGGCGGAGCGGATTTTCGGGTGGAAGGCGGAAGAGGCGATCGGTAAATCCCCTTACGAATTTCTCATCCCTTCGTCGGAAACGGAGCATATCGGAGAGATCTGGTCGAAGCTGCTGCAGGGCGGGGAAGACGGCTGCTCCTTGAACGACAATATGCGGATCGACGGGAAGACGATCACCTGCGAGTGGTTCAACGCGCCGTTGCGGGACGCCCGGGGAAACGTCAACGGCGTCCTGTCCATGGTTCACGATGTCACGGAAAGGGCCCTGCTGGAGCGTCAGGTGCAGACCGCCCAGCGGATGGAAGCGGTGGGGACTCTCGCGGGGGGGATCGCGCACGATTTCAACAACGCGTTGACGGGAATTTTCGGATTCGCCGAGATGCTCAGGGTGAGGAACGAGGGGAACGAGAAGGCACTGTCGGACATCGATGAAATCCTGCGCTGCGCGAACCGCGCGGCGACCCTCACGCGGCAGTTGTTGACGTATTCCCGCCGCCAGATCATCTCTCCGATCAACCTGAGCCTGAACGGCGTGGTTGCGGATCTCATGAAACTGGTATCGAAGGTGGTGGGGGAGCACATCGAGATCCGGACGTTCCTGGCCGAAGGGCTGCCGACCGTGCGGGCCGACGCGGGCCAGATGGAGCAGGTGGTCATGAACCTGGTGCTGAACGCCCGGGACGCGATGCCCGGCGGCGGGCAGCTTCTGATAGAGACCGGCGTGGCGGAGCTGGACGAGGAATTCGTCCGCCTCCACCCGTTCATGCGGATCGGAAGGTACGTGGTTCTCTCCGTATCGGATACGGGCTGCGGCATGGACTCGACGACCCGGGAGCGCGTGTTCGAGCCGTTCTTCACGACCAAGGCTCCCGACAAGGGGACGGGGTTGGGGCTGGCGGTGGTCTACGGGATCGTGAAGCAGCACAACGGCTTCATCCATCTGTACAGCGAACCCGGGAAAGGCACCACCTTCAAGATCTACATCCCGCCGGTGGATGCGGCGCCGGATGCGCTCCTCGCGGAGGAAACGGACGAGGTGTCGGGAGGGACGGAAACCATTCTGTTGGCCGAGGACGACGAATCGGTCCGAAGGTTTTCGGAGCGGACCTTGAAAGAGCTGGGGTACACCGTGCTCGATGCGGGAAGCGGGGGGGAAGCGCTGGCGATATTCGATCGGCACAAGGAGAGAGTCGACCTGGTCCTTCTGGACGTGGTCATGCCGGCGCGGGGAGGG
>JBFLWB010000036.1 GCA_040758155.1 Thermodesulfobacteriota bacterium | reverse complement strand
CCGTCAGCGCAGCGGACACGGCCTCCAGGAGCGCCCGCTCCTCCTCGCCTTCGCGCGCGCCGCCTTCGCGGGGCCAGATCATAGCGTAACCGTGCTCCGCGCAGAACCGCTTCACCTGCTCCGTCTCCTCCGGCAGGAAGGGGATCTTTCGGGCCGCCACGGAAAAGGTGCCCCAGCCGCGGACCGCGACGACCCGGCCGGCGGCGGGCTCAAGTCCTGCGATGGCGAGCTCGGCGCGGATCGTGCGGAGGATCTTCGCGATCTCCCGGGGCGGGGTCTTCAGCCAGCCCGAGAACGCGAGCACCCCGCCTTCCCCGAGCCGGGCGAAGACCGCCCGGATTCCCTCGCGCGTGAGGAGGAACGTCTCGCCCGTGGCGTGGACCCCGAGCGAGGAGAAGGCGGCCGATGAGATGTCCGTCGTCTCGATGAGGTCGAAGACCCGCCGGTCCCGGGCAAGGAAGTTGCGCGCCCCCTCCTCCCGGATCTCCACGGGAAGAGTGGCCGGCCATCCCCCCGAGAATTCCCGGAGGTCGTCGCGGACCAGGCGCACGAGCTCGCGGGCGGGCTCCACGACCGTCACGGACTTCGCCCCGTGCGCCGCGGCGGTCAGCACCCCTTCCGCGCCCTTCATCCCGAGCTGCAGGACGCGCGGGCGGTCGACGAGCCGGTAGGGAAGGACGGAGGGGAAATGGCCGAGGTAGGCCGGGATCGAGCGCCCCCCGCCCTTCGGGACCGTCCCGATCGCCTCACCGTCCACAAACAGGATCGCCTGCGGCGGGATTTCCCCCTGGAACCGGACGCTCAATCCCGGCGCGTTATGGATCCCCGGTGCGAAGACCGCCCGGAAATCTCCCTCCATCCCGGCACGCGCCGCGATCTCCCGCGCCCCCGGAAGTCTCCGCACGGCCGAGAGGTCCTTGTAGGGCGTCAGCCGCTGCTCCGGCGGGGGAAGGAAAAGAAGGAGCAGGGCGGCGAGGGCGACGGCCGCCCTCCCCTTCCGCCGCTTTCCGCCCGCGTCCGACAGGACGATGAAGCATGCCGCGGCGCCCAGCGCCAAAGGAAGAAAAAGGAGCCGTTCGGTCGGAGCGGCGGCGAGGAACGGCAGCGTCCCGAAGGCGCCCGCCGCCAGCCCCGCAAAGGACGCCCCGTAGACCGGGCCGGGGCGGACCTCCAGGAACGCGAACGGGATGGCGGTCGCCGCGCCGGAAAGGAAGAAGGGCACGGAGAGGATGAAGAAGAAGGCCCCGAACCGCGGCCACGCGAGCGGGTCCCACAGCAGCAGGAACGGGTCGAACGGGACGTGCTGCGAGGCGCGGTACGCAAGGTCGAAGGCCGGCGCGGACAGCAGGACCGTCCATGCGAAGAGCCGGCCGGAATGCGGCTCCACGCGCCGCCGGGCGACGGCGAGGACGACCCCGGCCCCCCCGAAGCCGAGCATCGCCTGGGAGACGATCAGCGGGACGAAATGAGGCCAGAACCGGAAGGACAGGAGGCGGATGAGGACGATCTCGTACGCCATCGTGGCCGCCGATAGAAGGAAGACGGCCGGGACGATCCCGCGGGGAGCGACTCCCATATCAATGCCCGATGAGCCGGACGAAGGCGACGGGGAGGACGTTCCTGTGCGTGACCGCGCCCCGGGCGTCCTTCTCGATGAACACGAGGTTCTGCGTCATGAAGGGACCGCCGACGGGCATGATCATCCGGCCGCCGTTCTTGAGCTGGCGCAGCAGCGGCGGGGGGACGTGTCCCCCGGCGCAGGTCACGATGATGGCGTCGAACGGCGCCTTCTCCTCCCACCCGTAATAGCCGTCCCCCTGCCGGACGAAGACGTTGCGGAAGCCCAGGCCGGAGAGCGCCTTCCGGCTGCGGTCGGCCAGCGGCGCGAGGATCTCCACGGTGTACACCTCGGCCGCGATCTTCGCCGCGACCGCCGCCTGGTAACCGGAGCCTGTCCCCACCTCGAGGACCCTGTCGGACGCCTTAAGGCGCAGGATCTCCGTCATGAAACCGACGATGTAGGGCTGCGAGATCGTCTGCCCCTCCCCGATGGGCAGCGGGTACGGCCGGTACGCCTCCGCGCGCCGCTCGGGAGGAACGAAGAGGTGCCGGGGGACCTCCCGCATCGCGCCCAGAACGCCCGGATCGTCGATCCCGTCGCGTTCGATCTGGTCGCGGACCATCGCAAGCCGCTTCTGCAGGTAAGGATCGTCCGCCGCGGGGGCGGGAAGGAGCGCCGCGGAAAGGAGCGCGGCGGCGAGCGTGGCAAGGCGAAGGAAGACCATCCTCTTGCGCCTCTCCGGAAGCGCCGGAAGCGCCTCCTCGCTTTATTTTACACGATGCCGCACAATGGCCATGGATGGCCGAGAGCGGCCGATGCCCATGGATGGGCGAGTGCCGCGGAGGCCATGGATGGCCGAGAGCGGCCCCCGCCCATGTCCGCCCGTTCCTTTTTTCCGACGATTTACTGTACGACGACCTTGCGGGACTTCCTGGCCGCCTCCTCGGTCTTGGGCGCCCGAACCTCGAGGATCCCGTCCTTGAAGTGCGCCTCGACCTTGTCCGTCTTCACCTCCCAGGGAAGGTGGAACGTCCGCGCGAAGGAGCCGTAGGAACGTTCGTGGTGGTAGTAGTCCTTCCGCTCCACCTTTTCCTCCTTGTGCTTCTCGCCGGAGATGGTGACGGTCTTTTCGGTGATGTCTACGTGGATGTCCTCTTTCTTCATCCCGGGGATCTCCGCCTTCAGGACGACATGATCGCCGTCCTCGTAGATGTCCACCGTGGGAGAAACTTCGTACTCGCGCTCGCCCCACCAGGGCCACCAAGGCGCCCTCATCATCTCGAAGGGGCGATGCCAGAACTCCTCGAACCGCTTTTCGAAGTCCTCGAACGGGGATACGGCGGAGGTGTCCTTCTTCACCAGGGAAAGGGGATTTTTCCTCATGGCATGCCTCCGTTCAGCCGTCCTCCCCTCGTCCGTTGGTCCCGCCCATGCCCTCGCTCCTTTCCGGGGACTTCGTCGAGGGGCGCCGGACCGGCCTATCCATATACATATATTTTACGCCCGATCCGGGCGCGGGAATCCTCCCTCAACCGATCCGAACGAAGGAGAAATATCCTTATTTTCCGAACAGAACCGAGCTTCCGGTGTAGAAGGTCCCCGCCACGGCGGCGGTCATGAGGCACGCGAGGGTGGCGGCCGCCAGGGCGCGCGGGCCGATCCGGGAAAGGTCCTTCGTGCGGTGCGGGACGAGCGCGGCGGTGCCTCCGACGAAGATCGCCAGCGACGCGACGTGGGCGAAGCCGCAGAGGGCGTACGCGGCGATCACCGCGGAGCGCGGGGAGCGGACGGCGCCGGCGGCCAGCGCGGCGGCCAGGTCCTGGTACGCCTTCACCTCGGTCAGGATCGTCCGCTCGCCGATCAGCCGGGACACTTCCGCGGCGTCGGAGACGGGGACGCCGATGACCAGCGTCAGCGGGTAGAAGATGTACCCCAGCAGCCCTTTCAGCGACCAGTCGAACGATATGCCCGCCAGCGCGTTGATCCGGCTCCCGATCCCGCCCAGCGCCAGGTCGGCCAACGCGACGAGGCCCAGGAATGCCAGAAGCAGCGCGACGATCCCGACGATCATCCGCGCCCCCTCGTTCGCCCCCTTGATGACCGCCTCGATGACGGAGGATTCCCGCTCGTAATGCGGGGCAACGTCAACGCCCAAGGTGGCGGGCGCCTCCGTTTCGGGGAAGATCAGTTTCGATACGACCACGGCCGAAACGGCGGAGAGGATCGAGGCGGAGACGAGGTGCCCCGCGATGGCCGGGAACTGCCGCTGGAGCAGGAAGACGTACAGCGCCAGGACGTTGGAAGCGGTCGTCGCCATCCCGGCGGAGAGGATCGTGCAGAGCTCCGAACGCGTCATCCCTCCCAGGTGGGGCAGGACCGTCATGTTCGCCTCCACGCCGACGAAGATGTTCGAGGAGACGCTCAGCGACTCCGCGCCGCTGACACCTAAGGTCCGCGTGAAGATCCTTGCGAAGAAGCGGATCAGCCGCGGCATGACCCCGGCGTAATAGAGGGCCGACATCAGGCTCGCGAAGAAGACGATCGCGGGGAGCGCCTGGAAGGCGAGGATGAAGCCCAGCGACTCCTCTCCCCCTTCCCCGCGCGCGCCCGGCGGCAGCGCCAGGCGGCCGAACACGAAGCGGGTCCCCGCGGAGGCGCTGTCGAGCGCCTTCACGACGGCGTCGTTGATGAAGAGGAACGCCTTCGCCCCGGCCGGGACGACGAAGATGAAGAGCGCGATCAGGAGCTGCAGCGCCGTCCCCCCGAGGACGGCCTTCCAGTGGATCGTGCGCCGGTCGGTCGAGAGGAGCCATGCGAGGAACATCAGGACGAAGATCCCCGCGAGGCTGACCAGGTTGTGGAGTCCCGCGCCCTCCAAGGCCTTCAGACCGCCTCGAGGGTCGAAGGAGGCTTCGCGGCGATGTTGTAGGTGACGCTGACGACGCCGGGCACCTCATCCACGATCCGGCGGGCGAGCTCCTCGAGCGTCTCGTACGGGAGCCGGGTCGGCGTCGCCTTCCGCGCGTCGACGCTGTCCCAGCAGCGCACCTCGATCTGCTGTCCGAACTCGCGCCTTCCGTCCCGCAGCCCGGTCACGCGGTCGGCGTGCAGGATCGCCATATACTGGAACGCACCGTGGTCCGAGAGCATCCGTTCGACGATGGCGGTCGCCTTCCGCACCGTGCCCACCCGCTCCGGGGTCGCCTCGCCGATCACGCGCGCGGAGAGCGCCGGGCCGGGGAACGGGATGCGCCGGAACAGCTCCTCCGGCAGGCCGAGAGCCATCCCTACCTTCCGGACCGCGTCCTTCCGGAGCTGGACGAGCGGCTCGAGGATGCGGTAGCCGAACGCCTCCTGCGGGTCGATCCCGAGCTGCTCGATGATGTTGTGCTGCCGCTTGATCCCCGCGACGGCCTCCTCCACGTCGGTCAGGATCGTCCCCTGGAGCAGGAACTTCGCCCCGCTGGTGCGGACGACGCGGGCGAGCGCGTTCCGGTAGAACTCCCGGCTGACGGCCTCCCGCTTCTCCTCGGGATCGGTGATCCCTTTGAGGGCCGCGAAAAACTCCCTGCGGGCGTCGACGACGCGGACATCGACGCCGAGGTCCCGGAAAAGCTCCACGACCCGCTGCGGCTCCCCTTCCCGCATGAGGCCGTTCTCGACGAAGACGGTCTTGAGGCGGCGCCCCAGCGCCCGGTGCCCCAGCATCGTGACCGTGGAGGAGTCGACACCGCCCGAGAGGGCGTTGATCGCCGTCCCGTGGCCGACCGCGTCCTTGATCTCCGCGATCTTCCCCTGGATGAAACGCTCCACGTCCATCCCGCGGGCGACGATCTCCTCGATCATGCGGCGGCCCTCCTTCTCTGCCGGATGCATGCGGACGCCTTTATCATATCCAGCCGAGCAGGCGGAGGCCATCCCGAAGCAGGAAGCCGGCGAAAAGGAACAGCAGCAGCCCCAGCGCCCGCAGGATGAATTCGTACCGCCTCCCCTCCAGCAGGCGCGACGAACGCCCGGCGAGGACGGCAAGGGACATCTTGGAGCCCACGAGGCACCCGAGGAACCCGGCGACGAACAGCGCGGCGGCCGCAGGGCCGGTCTCCCGCCCTTTGAGGATCATCGGTGCGCCGACGGTCAGCCAGAACAGGTACGGGTGCGGGCTGAGGGCGTTGACCAGCGCCCCCTTGAGGAGCGATTGCGGCGCGGCGTCCTGCGCGGCCGGTCCCCGCCCCCTCGCCCGGAACGTCTCGTACGCCATGTGCGCCACCAGCGCCGCCCCCGCCAGCGACACCGCCCCCAGGAGCCCCCTGTACGCGGCAAACCGGGACAGGACGAACGTCGACAGGAGGATGATGGGAAAATCGGTGAGCAGGGGGGCCAGGGCGATCTTGATCCCCTCCCGGACCCCGTGGCGGACCGTTTGGGACAGCACCAGCGCGAGCAGAGGGCCCGGCGAGAAGCCCGCCGACAGACCGAGGAGCATGCCGGCGCCCAGGAAAGCCGTCATGCCGGCCCGATTCCCTCGATCCGCAGCTCCTCGAGGGAGCCCACGACGTGATCGGCGCGGGCGAGCGCCTCCGCGGAGTAGTTGTTGGCCACCGCGAGCACCGCGAGTCCCGCGCGCCTGGCGGCCGTCACGCCGTCCGGGGTGTCCTCGACGGCCAGGCATGCCCCCGCCGAGGCGACCTTCGATCCGCGGGAGCGGGTGAGCTCCCGGAATGCAAGGATGTACCCTTCCGGATCGGGCTTCCCCTTCCGTACGCTGTCGGCGGAAACGACGGCGGTGAAACAGCAGGCGATCCCGAACGCCGAAAGGATCGGGTCGATGTCGGCCCGCAGCGCCCCGCTGCAGATCGCCAGGGGAATCCTGGAGGCGTTCAGCGACCGGATCGTCTCGATCGCCCCGGGATAGCTGCTCACCCCCTGACGGACGGCATCCTGGAACAGCCGCGACTTGGCGTGGATCATCCGGGAAAGCCGCCCGTCCTCCAGCTCCCTTCCGTTCCTCAGGAAGGCCTTCCGAAAGGCGTCCCGGTCGTTGCAGCCCATGTAGTGGGCGACGTACTCCTCCCACGTGAAGGAGATCCCCTCGGGTTCGAGCGCCTTCCCGAACAGATCGAAGTGCAGCCGCTCGGTGTCGGCGATCACGCCGTCGAAATCGAAGATGACCGCCTCCGGCCTGGGCAGCGTCTCGAGCTGCGTCATCCGGGCGTCCCCCGCAGGCGGGCCGCCAGCGCCCGGAGCTGCCCCTGGTGGTCCTTCTCGTGCATCAGGATGACGACGGCGGGCCATTCGTACAGGTCCAGCTCCCCGTACAGGGGGTGCGGAAAGCGGGCCGCCCGCGGGTCGACGGCCGCGAGCATGGAGAAGGACTCCGCGGTCCGCTCCCGGGTCTCCCGCGCCAGGCGCAGCAGATCGTTTCTGCCCGGCGGGTCGTCCGGGCGGACGAGATCCGGCGCCTGGAAAGAGCCCACGGGCGCGGACAGCTCCCGGACGGACAGGAGGGAATCGTCCTCCGGATAGGAAGGCAGCCTCCCTTCCGCCGACTTGATCGCCTTCCGGATCACCTTGCTCGTCCCGGTCTCCGCCAGGAGGAGGTGGTACAGGATCTGCGCGGCGGACCAGCTCCCGGCCGCGCCCCGGTACATCTCCTCCTCCGTCAGCCCGGACACGATCCCGAGCGTCTCTCCGCGGACCGCCTCCATCTCCCCGAACAGCACTGCGAGTTTTCCCGGCAGCATGTGTCCATTCCCCCTTCGCGGTCTCCCCCGGAGATTGTTACACTATTCGGGTCGGAGCATCCATGGGGAGGTGCGGAAAATGAGCGGCCTCTCGATCTCCAGCACGGCGTTCGCGCACAACGGGATGATCCCCCCGCAACACACCTGCGACGGCGCGGATACCAGCCCGCCGCTGTCGGTCCGGGGCGTCCCCGGAAACGCAAAGACCCTCGCCCTGATCGTCGACGACCCGGACGCCCCCGGGAAAACCTGGGTCCACTGGGTGGTCTGGAACATCGGTGCGGACACGGCGGAGATCCCCTCGAACGCCGTCCCCGCCGGCGCGCTCCAGGGCAGGAACGATTTCGGGAAGACGGCCTACGGCGGCCCCTGCCCTCCTTCCGGGACCCACCGGTACTTCTTCAAGCTCTACGCGCTCGACGCCGCCCTGCCGCTGAACGCCGGCGCGACGAAGGCGCAGCTCGAAGAGGCGATGAAGGGGCGCGTTATCGGGAATGCCGAGCTGATCGGGCTGTACCGAAGGAAATGACGGCCCACCGCTTGTGCCCCTGGTGGCTGGGTTACTATCTGGCCTGCCCCGCGAGACGCCTGGTGCAGGACCCTGCGTCCATCCTGCGGTCTTTCGTGACCGAGGGGATGGTCGTGTTCGAGCCCGGCCCCGGGATGGGATTCTTCACGCTGGAGCTGGCGCGCCGTGTCGGCCCGGAAGGCAAGGTCGTCGCCGTGGACGTACAGCCCGGGATGCTCGAGGGGCTGCACAGCCGCGCGGAGAAGGCGGGCCTCCTGGGCCGGATCGACGCGCGGCTGGGCCGGGGCGACGGCATGGGTATCGAGGACCTCAAGGGCCGGGTCGATTTCGTCCTCGCCTTCGCCGTGGTGCACGAACTGCCGGACGCCGCCCGCTTTTTCGCCGAGGCGTATGACGCGATGAAGCCGGGGGGGCGGCTGCTGCTGGCGGAGCCGGCCTTCCACGTGTCGAAGAGGGAGTTCGCCGCGACGCTCGAGACGGCGCAGGAACAGGGTCTTCCGACGGATTCTCTCCCTGCGATCCGTTGGAGCCGGGCCGCCGTCCTGCGGAAGATGCCCGACGCCGCGTAACGGCAGAACATCAGAACCGAGAACCGGGACGTTCCTGAGAACTTCCGCAGAAGAGGGACAGACGTGCGAGGGAGAATAACCCCGCTACCCAAGAACGGCGAAGGAGAAGAA
>JBFLWB010000035.1:24154-28263 GCA_040758155.1 Thermodesulfobacteriota bacterium | reverse complement strand
CCGCCGTATACCGCATCAACGCGTCGATCTACCTGTGGAGGCGCGACTTCCTCCTCGGGGCGCAGGGGTCCTGGATGAACGGGCGCCACCTGATGCACGAGATTCCCGAGGCCCGCGCCATCCACATCGACGACCTGGAGGAGTTCGAGCGCGCCGACCTGATGTTGAAGCACGGGATGGTGAGGTTTCCGTGGCTGGAGGCGACATGAAGAAGCTGGGAGAGCTCATGGACCTCGGCGGCCGGGTCGCCTTGGTCACCGGCGGCGGGGGCCACATCGGCTCGGCGATCGCCGGCGTTTTCCTCGAGGCCGGCGCGCGTGTCTTCCTATGCGACCGGTCCATGGAGATCTGCGAGCGGCGCGCCGCGGAGCTGGAGAAGCGCGGTCTCGGAAGGCCCGACGCGGCGGCGGCGGATCTCGCAAGCGAGGAAGAGGCGCGCGGCGCCGTCCGGCACGCGGTCCGGCAGGCGGGCCGCTTGGACATCCTCGTCCACTGCGCCGCTTATGTGGGCACGACGAAGGTCCCCGGGTGGGTCGAACCGTTCGAAAAGCAGTCAGTTGCCGCATGGGATGCCGCCATGCGGGTGAACCTGACGGCGGCCTTCGCGATGACGCAGGAGGCGGCTCCCTCGCTGAAGGCCGGCGGCCACGGCTCCGTGATACTGGTCTCTTCCATATACGGGATGGTGGGCCCGGACGGGGCGCTCTACGAAGGGACCGACATGGGGACCCCCGCGGGGTACGCTGCGGGGAAAGGCGGGCTCATCCAGCTCGGCCGCTACCTGGCCACGACGCTCGCCCCGGAGGTCCGGGTGAACTGCCTGACGCCCGGAGGGGTCTGGCGCGGACAGCCGGAGTCGTTCCGGAAGCGTTACGAGGCGCGGACGCCGCTCCGGCGCATGGCCACCGAGGAGGATCTGAAGGGCGCCGCGCTGTTCCTCGCCGGCGATCTCTCCTCGTACGTCACCGGCCACAACCTGGTCGTCGACGGGGGATGGACCGCATGGTGACGCCCGGCGCGCCGTCCGTCCTGCGCGTGGGAGACCGCCGGCTGGGCGGGGGGAACCGCTGCTTCGTGATCGCCGAGGCGGGCGTCAACCACAACGGGGACATGGACCTCGCCATGCGGCTCGTGGACGCGGCGGCGGAGGCGGGCGCGGACGCCGTCAAGTTCCAGACGTTCCGGGCCGGAAAGCTCGTCACGAAGTGGGCGCCGAAGGCGGCCTACCAAGAGGAGAACACCGGCGAGGGCGGGACCCAGTTCGACATGCTGCGGAAGCTCGAGCTCCCGCCGGAGCGGTTCCGCGAGATCGCGGAGCGCTGCGCCGGGCGCGGCATCCTCTTCCTTTCCACGCCGTTCGACGAGGACAGCGCGGACCTCCTCGAATCGATCGGCGTGCCGGCGTACAAGGTATCGTCCGGGGACCTGACCGACATTCCCTTCCTGCGGCATCTCGCCTCGAAGGGGCTTCCGATCCTGCTGTCGACGGGGATGGGGACGCTCGACGAGGTGCGGGAGGCCATGGCCGCGCTGTCGGCCGCTCCCGGCGTCGCGCTGCTGCACTGCGTCAGCAGCTATCCCGCCGACCCCGCCCACGTGAATCTCCGGGCGATGGATACCATGCGGCGCGCGTTCGGCGTCCCCGTGGGGTATTCCGACCATACCGAGGGGCTTGCGGTCGCGCTGGCCGCTGTGGCGCTCGGCGCCGCCGTCCTCGAAAAGCATTTCACGCTCGACAGGGGGCTGCCGGGACCGGACCACAAGGCGTCGCTGGAGCCCGCCGAGCTGGCGCGGCTCGTCCGGGAGCTCCGCGCGGTCGAGCAGGCCATGGGGCACGGGAGGAAGGAGCCTGCGCCGTCGGAAATCGAGACGGCGCGGGTCGCCCGCAAGAGCCTCGTTGCGGCGTGCGACATCCCCGAGGGGACGGTCATCGAAGCCGGGCATCTGGCGTCCCGGAGGCCCGGCACGGGGATCCCTCCCGGCATGCGGGACGGGCTGATCGGGCGGAAGACGAAGGTCTCCGTGGCTGCGGGCGCGCCGATCGAATGGGAAATGCTCGAATGAGGACCGTCGGCGTCGTCACGACCTCGCGGGCCGACTACGGGATCTACCTCCCGGTGCTGCGGGCGGTCCGGTCGGAGCCGGGTCTCGCCCTGCGGCTGTTCGTCACGGGGATGCACCTCTCGCCGCGGTTCGGGAGGACGGTCGAGGCGATCGAGGCCGACGGGTTCGAGCCCGCCGGACGCGTGCCGGTGCTGGAGGAATCGGACGACCCCCGGGCGGTCGCCGCGTCGATGGCGCGGGGGACGGCGGGCTTCGCGGAGCTGTTCGCCCGCTCCCGGCCGGACATCCTGCTGGTGCTGGGCGACCGGTTCGAGATGCACGCAGCCGCGCTCGCCGCCCTGCCGTTCAAGATCCCGGTCGCGCACATCCACGGGGGCGAGCTGACCGAGGGCGCCATCGACGACGCCCTTCGCCACTCCATGACCAAGCTGAGCCACCTGCATTTCGCGGCCACGCGGGAATACGGGCGCCGCATCGTGCAGATGGGCGAGGAGCCCTGGCGCGTGTCCGTCACCGGCTCCCCTTCCCTCGACAACCTCGCCACCGCGAGGCGGCTCACGGCGGAGGAGCTGGAATCGCGGTTCGGGATACGCGTGACGCCGGAGACGCTCCTGGCGACCTTCCATCCGACGACCCTCGAGTTCGAGGACGCGGGGCGGCAGGCCGACGAATTTCTTGCGGCTCTCAAGGCGTCCGGGAGGCCGGTCGTCTTCACGATGCCCAATGCCGACACCGGCGGCATGGCCATCCGGGAGCGCATCCTGCGGTTCCTCCGCGAGGAGCCGACGGCAAGAGCGGTGGAGAATCTCGGCACGGACGCGTACTTCAGCGTGCTCGGCCTCTGCCGCGCGATGACGGGAAACTCCTCCAGCGGCCTCGTGGAGGCGCCGTCCTTTTTTCTCCCCGTGGTGAACGTGGGCAACCGCCAGAGGGGAAGGGTGCGCGGGAGGAACGTGATCGACGTGGGGTACGGCAGGGAGGAAATCGCCGGGGGGATCCGGCGCGCGACGGACCCGGCGTTCGGGGAATCGCTGAGGGGAATGGAAAACCCTTACGGGGACGGAAAGGCCGCGCCCCGGATCGTGGCGAAGCTCGCGGAGACGCCGCTTTCGGACCGCCTTCTCGTGAAGCGCTTCCATGACCCGGCCGCCGGGGACGGGAGATGACCGCGTGACCACGAGGATCATCCCGCGGCTCGACATCAAGGGCCCGAACCTGGTCAAGGGGATCCATCTCGAAGGGCTCCGCGTGCTCGGCAAGCCGCACCGCTTTGCGCGGCACTATTACGAAAGCGGCGCCGACGAGCTCATCTACATGGACGTCGTCGCCAGCCTGTACGGCAGGAACAGCCTCGCGCAGATTATCGAGGAGACCTCCCGGGAGATCTTCATCCCGTTGACCGTCGGCGGAGGGCTGCGGACCATCGAGGACATCCGCACCGTGCTGCAGGCAGGCGCGGACAAGGTCTCGATCAACACGGCGGCGATCGGGCGCCCCGCGCTGATCGCCGAGGCGTCGAAGCGGTTCGGCTCGTCGACCATCGTGGTGTCGATCGAGGCCAAGAAGCAGCCCGACGGCAGCTACCAGGCGTACACGGACTGCGGCCGGGTGCGGACCGGGGTGGAGGCCATCGGCTGGGCGAAGAAGGCCGAGGAGCTCGGGTGCGGCGAGATCCTCCTCACCTCCATCGACGCCGAGGGGACGGGAGGCGGTTTCGACCTGGAGCTGCTCCGGCAGGTCTCGACCTCCGTGTCCATCCCGGTGATCGCGTCGGGAGGAGCGGGCAGGGTCGAGCACCTGGCGGAGGCCGTGCTCGGCGGGAAGGCCGACGCGGTCTGCCTGGCCTCCTGCCTCCACTACCGGTACATCCGCCGGTTCTACACCGAGGACGACTACTCGTCCGAGGGGAACGTGGCGTTCCTGCGCGGCGGGCGGGAGTTCACGAAGGTCCGGGAGCTGGAGATCGGCGAGATCAAGGAGTTCCTCGCGGAGAAGGGCATCCCGTGCAGGTGGCCCGTGGAGGGAGCAAACGGTGGGTGACGCGC